>NZ_JAAQOK010000004.1:0-157476 GCF_011683705.1 Enterobacter sp. 725m/11
AGGAGATGTGTATAAGAGACAGCAGTAACGGCCATTGCGCACCCTTATAAATGTGATGTCTATCTTATAGTCATAATATTTATAACGGGGATGAAAGGAGTAACGGTTTTATATACCGTTTGGTGATTTACAAGCAGAAAAGGGAATAAGGGTGCGGGGAAAATTGCCGGGTGGCGCTAACGCTTACCCGGCCTACGTATGGGGAGCGTTTTACAGCGCCAGCAGGCGCTCAACGGACGGCGCAAAATAGTAGCCGCCGGTGACCGGGCGGGTGAAGCGCAGCATGGCATCGCGCTTGCCGTCAGTGTCACCGAACATGCTCAGCAGTTGCTGCTCAATATTGTGCAGCCGCGCGCAGTAGGCGCAGAAGTAGAGGCCGTGCGTGCCGCTTGCCGTGCCGTACGGCAGGCTCTGACGAACAATTTTGAGCCCCTTGCCGTCTTCCTTAAGGTCAACGCGGGACAGGTGCGAGGTCACCGGGCGCGCATCGCTGTCGATCTCTTCGTTGGCTTCTTTGGTGCGGCCAATCATCATCTCCTGGTCCTGCACGCTCATGCGGTTAAGCTGCTTGAGGTTGTGCTCCCAGCGCTGGACGAACACGTAGCTGCCGCCCGCGTCCACGCCGTCTTTGATGACCGCCACGTCGCGACGAACCTCTTCACCCGCCGGGTTTTCGGTGCCGTCAACGAAGCCGCTCAGATCGCGCTCTTCCACCCAGCGGAAGCCGTGAACCTCTTCCTGCACGTCGATGCTGTCGCCAAACGCTTCAACCGCCGCCTGAGCAACGGAGAAGTTCACGTCGTGGCGCAGAGAGAGGATGTGGATCAGCACGTCGTATTGGGTGGCTGGCGCCAGGCCTTTGCCGTAAGGGATAAAGTCCTTCAGCTCTTCCGCGCCTTCGCCGCCGCTCAGCTGACGCCAGACGTTATTGCCGAAAGCGACAACGGCACCCAGATGGGCGTCCGGGAATTTGGCCTGGAAGGTGGCCAGTTTATCAACGAAAACTTTGCTGGCCGCGCGCAGGGCATCCACGTCCCCTTTAACATTGGCTTCAATCCAAATCGCCGCGCGGCAATGTTCTGGCAAAATGCCACTCTGAACCTGAGACATCGCTCCTCCTGAAATAAAGATGCCACGTCAGCGTGGCATTGATGGCGGCTATTATACCCGGATTTCAGCGAGGCGGTTTGTTCAGGCGCAAATTACTGCTTCCAGAGTATTTTGCTCACTTTCCAGCTCTTCAGCGTGTCGTCAGAGGGCATCAATCCTTCCGGACCGCTCCAGGTTCCGGTGAAGACATAGCTGATGTGCTGGCTGCCTTCCGCCTTACATTCCACCGCCACGCCATCGTCTGAAGGGGCGCTGCTGCAGTTACCAAAGGCCTGTTTATAAAGATCGCTAAACGGGGTGCCCACCTTTACGCCGCTGGCGGTCGGAATATCTTCGTCCATCACGGCAATGCGGTTCACCGTCCCTTTATCACCGTTAATCACCAGCGCCAGCTTGTCGCCCTTTAGCGCTTCAAAGTAACGCACAATGTTGCCATTCTCGGTTTTCATCCCGCTACGCAGGCGATAGTCACTGCTCAGGGCATCCTGAATGGCGTCCTGATCGAGCGCCGTTGACGCGGTAATTTTTCCCACGCCCTGCTCGGTCACTTCGGTGGAAGAGCCAAACCAGTTCCACGGATACGCGGCGGACCAGTTAATGGAGGAGAGCGTCGAACAGCCGGTTAACGCCAGCGGGAGAGCGCATAAAAGTAAACGCAGCGATTTCATTGAAACGTCCTTTCTAATTAAATCAACGCTTGTTGGAGTGCGGCATCGGCAAAAAGTGCCGCGCTAATCTGACTCTTGCGTAAAACAGGCACGTAAGCGGGGATTCGTCAGCAGCCACATCAGCGCCACAATATCCGCCACCACCAGCGCGATGCCGATACCGGAAAGCGGTTCACCCAGCCACCAGAGCACGGGTTGCCAGAACAGCAGCGCAATCTGGGCGAGGATCAGCAGCCAGCGAAGCGCACGCCACAGACGCGGGATTACATGCCGTCGACCGCTGCACAAAAAAGCCACCACCGCCGGTACGCCCGGCAGTAAGCCGAGCCAGAAGGCATCGTGGTCGGGATAAAAGAGATTCAGCAGCGTATCGCCCTGCCCGCGCGACGCACCGGCCATCACAAACAGTACCCAGGTACGGGCCTGGAGGAGCAAAACGCACCAGAATAAAAACGGCAGCCTGACGCGGCCCTGCGCGTCATAGTCAGCCGGGTGGATCTCAGTACTCTTCATCTTCGATCAGGCGCTTACCCAGCGTCAGCACGTCGGCGTGCTCGTAGCCCAGACGCTCATACATGCCCAGCACCACGTCGTTATCTTCCCGCACCATGATCTGGATTTTCGGGCAGCCGCGGGCGATGAGTTTCTTTTCCAGACGATTGAGCAGCGCGTTGGCGATGCCACGCGCCCGGTATTCCGGGTGGACGCCCAGATAATAGGCCGAGCCGCGGTGGCCGTCGTAGCCGCCCATTACCGTCCCGACCACCTCGCCGTTCACTTCCGCGACCAGAAACAGGCTAACGTCGTGATTCACCTTACGTTCGATATCCATTTCCGGATCGTTCCACGGACGCAGCAGATCGCAGCGCTCCCAAAGGGTGATCACCTCTTCGAAATCTTCCTGGCGAAAAACGCGTATCTCCATGGTATTAACCGCCTTTTCGGGTTTAAAAACAGTGATTATGGCGTGAACGGGGCGTTTAGCCAATAACCGGGGAAAATCTCGCCAAAATTTGGCATAATGTCACTTTGTCACGTATTGAAATGAAAAGTAAAACAATTCTCAATAAGGACTGTCGTAACGGGAAACACGATACGATATAACACCAGGACCCCATTTTTCAGTATTCAGGCCGCATGAGCACATTCAAACCATTAAAAGCACTCACATCGCGTCGTCAGGTTCTCAAAGCGGGGCTGGCGGCCTTAACGTTAACGGGCATCGCTAAGCAGGCTCAGGCAAAAGACGAGAGCACGCTCAAAACCAGTAACGGACACAGCAAACCGAAAACCAAAAAGCCGGGCGCAAAGCGTCTGGTGATGCTCGATCCGGGCCACGGCGGTATTGATACCGGCGCCATCGGCAGAAACGGTTCGAAAGAAAAACACGTCGTGCTGGCAATTGCAAAAAATGTGCGATCGATTTTACGCAGCAACGGCATTGACGCCCGCCTGACGCGCACGGGCGACACGTTTATTCCGCTGTATGACCGCGTCGAGATCGCCCACAAGCACGGCGCGGATCTGTTTATGTCGATCCACGCGGATGGCTTCACAAACCCTTCCGCCGCGGGCGCGTCGGTGTTTGCCCTCTCCAACCGCGGCGCCAGTAGCGCTATGGCGAAATACCTTTCCGATCGCGAAAACCGGGCGGATGAAGTAGCCGGGAAGAAAGCCACGGATAAAGATCATCTGTTGCAGCAGGTGCTGTTCGATCTCGTGCAAACGGACACCATCAAAAACAGCCTGACGCTCGGCTCGCATATCCTCAAGCGGATTAAGCCGGTGCACCGTCTGCACAGTAAAAGCACCGAACAGGCGGCGTTTGTGGTGCTGAAGTCACCGTCTATCCCGTCCGTGCTGGTGGAAACGTCCTTTATTACCAACCCGGAAGAAGAGCGCCTGCTCGGTACCACGGCGTTTCGCCAGAAGATCGCCAACGCCATCGCCTCCGGCATTATCAGTTACTTCAACTGGTTCGATAACCAGAAAGCGCACTCCAGGAAACGCTGATGAAACCCAATGCACAGTTGGTCAAAACGTTCCTGCTGCAGCTGCAGGATGAGATTTGCCAGAAACTGGCCGCCGCAGACGGCGGTGAATTCCAGGAAGATAGCTGGCAGCGCGAAGCGGGCGGCGGCGGGCGCAGCCGCGTGCTGCGTAACGGCGGCATCTTCGAACAGGCGGGCGTGAATTTTTCCCACGTTCACGGCGACGCCATGCCCGCGTCCGCTACCGCGCACCGCCCTGAGCTGGCGGGCCGCAGCTTCGAAGCGATGGGCGTCTCGCTGGTGATCCACCCGCATAACCCGTTTGTTCCGACCAGCCACGCCAACGTGCGCTTTTTCATCGCGGAGAAGCCAGGAGCCGATCCGGTCTGGTGGTTTGGCGGCGGTTTCGACATGACGCCTTACTACGGCTTCGAAGAGGATGCCGTGCACTGGCACACCACCGCGCGGAACCTTTGCCTGCCGTTTGGCGAAGACGTTTACCCGAAATATAAAAAGTGGTGCGACGACTACTTTTACCTGAAGCACCGCGACGAGCAGCGCGGCATCGGCGGGCTGTTCTTTGACGATCTCAACACGCCGGATTTTGATACGGCATTTAGCTTTATGCGCGCGGTGGGCGAAGGGTTCACCGACGCGTACCTGCCGATTGTCGAACGCCGTAAAAACACCGACTACGGCGTGCGCGAGCGTGAGTTCCAGCTTTATCGTCGCGGGCGGTACGTGGAGTTCAACCTGGTGTGGGATCGCGGGACGCTGTTCGGCCTGCAGACCGGCGGACGCACGGAGTCGATTCTGATGTCGATGCCGCCGCTGGTGCGCTGGGAGTACAGCTACGAGCCAAAAGAAGGCAGCCCGGAGGCTGCCTTGAGTGAGTTCCTTAAAGTACGCGACTGGATTTAACTGCCGGATGGCGCTGCGCTTATCCGGCCTACTCCATCCTCAGGTCGGGTAAGCACACGCGCCCTTACAGCGGCTGCGTCTGCGCCTCAACCACCGCCAGCGCCACCATGTTCACGATACGGCGCACGGAGGCAATCGGCGTTAACACGTGCACCGGTTTTGCCACGCCCATCAGCACCGGTCCTACGGTCACCCCTTCAGAGCTGGAGACGCGCAGCAGGTTGTAGCTGATACGCGCCGCTTCCACGTTCGGCATAATCAGTATGTTCGCCGATCCCTTCAGCGGGCTGTCCGGCATACGTTCGTTGCGGATGCTCTCCACCAGCGCGGCATCACCGTGCATTTCCCCGTCAATCATCAGCTCCGGCGCACGCTCGCGCACCAGTTCCAGAGTCTGGCGCATTTTGCACGCCGCCGCGGATTTAGAGGAACCAAAGTTTGAGTGCGACAGCAGCGCCACCTTCGGCTCAATACCAAAGCGACGCACCGTTTCCGCCGCCATCACGGTGATCTCCGCCAGCTCGTCCGGGGTTGGATCGTCGTTCACGTAGGTATCCGCAATAAAGGTGTTGCCGCTCGGCAGCAGCAGCGCGTTCATCGCCCCGGCGGTATGGACGCCGTCGCGATAGCCGAAGATCTCCTGCACCACGCTGAAATGCTCGTGGTAATCGCCGATGGTGCCGCAGATCAGCGCATCCGCCTCGCCGCGATGGACCATAATCGCGCCGATGACCGTAGTATTGCTGATCACCGCCCGCTGCGCCTGCTCCTGGGTGATCCCGCGACGCTTCATGATCGTGTAATATTCGTTCCAGTACTCCTTGAAGCGCGGATCGGATTCGTTGTTAACGATCTCGAAGTCCACGCCCGGCTTAATCTGCAGGCCCAGCTTCTGAATGCGCATCTCGATCACGCTCGGACGACCAATCAGGATCGGCTTTGCCAGCCCTAAGGTGATCAGCTCCTGCGTGGCGTGCAGCACGCGCGCCTCTTCCCCTTCCGCCAGCACCACGCGCTTCGCGTCTGCGCGAGCCTGAGAGAAGATCGGCTTCATAAACAGGTTAGTTTTGTAGACGAACTCGGTGAGCTTATCGACGTACGCGTCGAAATCCTGAATCGGACGCGTCGCCACGCCGGAGTCCATCGCCGCTTTGGCAACGGCTGGCGCAATTTTGACAATCAGGCGCGGATCGAACGGTTTTGGAATGATGTAGTCCGGGCCAAAGCTCAGATCCTGATCCCCGTACGCGGAGGCGACCACTTCGCTCTGCTCAGCGTGCGCCAGCTCGGCGATGGCGTGAACGGCGGCAAGCTTCATCTCTTCGTTGATCGCCGTCGCGCCAACGTCCAGCGCCCCGCGGAAGATGAACGGGAAGCAGAGCACGTTGTTCACCTGGTTCGGGTAGTCCGAACGGCCGGTACAGATAATGGCGTCTTCGCGCACCGCTTTCGCCAGCGGCGGGAGGATTTCCGGTTCCGGGTTCGCCAGCGCCAGGATCATCGGCGCGCGCGCCATTTTCTGCACCATTTCCTGGGTCAGCACTTTCGGGCCTGAACAGCCGAGGAAGATATCCGCGCCGTCAATCACGTCCTCAAGCGTGCGCTTGCCGTCATCTTCCACGGCATACGCCGCTTTGGTTTCCGCCATGTTCGGCTCGCGGTCTTTGTAGATAACGCCCTTAGAGTCGCAGACCACGATATTGTGTTTCTGCATGCCCAACGCCACCAGCAGGTTCATACAGGCGATGGCCGCCGCGCCCGCGCCGGAGACCACCATGCGCACGTCAGACAGATTTTTCTCCACCACGCGCAGGCCGTTGAGAATGGCAGCGGTGCTGATAATCGCCGTGCCGTGCTGGTCGTCATGGAACACGGGAATGTTCATACGCTCGCGCAACTTCTGCTCGATATAGAAACATTCCGGCGCTTTGATGTCTTCCAGGTTGATCCCGCCGAAGGTCGGCTCCAGCGCGGCCACCACGTTGATGAACTTATCGGGATCGAGTTCGTCCACTTCGATATCGAACACGTCGATACCGGCGAATTTCTTGAACAGTACGCCCTTCCCTTCCATCACCGGTTTACCGGCCAGGGCACCAATATTGCCCAGGCCCAGCACCGCCGTACCGTTAGAGATAACGGCGACAAGGTTGCCGCGCGCGGTGTATTTGTAGGCCGCCAGCGGATCTTTTTCGATCTCCAGACACGGCGCAGCCACGCCCGGCGAGTAGGCC
Source organism: Enterobacter sp. 725m/11 (assembly GCF_011683705.1). NCBI lineage: Bacteria > Pseudomonadati > Pseudomonadota > Gammaproteobacteria > Enterobacterales > Enterobacteriaceae > Enterobacter > Enterobacter sp. 725m/11. The sequence continues at coordinate 6,925 of NZ_JAAQOK010000004.1, forward strand.
AGCGCCAGATCGCGCTGGGTCGCCAGCGGCTTGGTTGGGGAGACCTGAATTTTACCGGGGACAGGGAACTCGTGAAAATCGAGGGCACTCTGTTTTAACTGATCGTCCATCTTGTTATTCCTTTTACGTATCGGTCAGATAGTATCGCCGCTGAGCAGCGCATAAACTTTGAAGGCTGCCAAACTCTCACCATCACACATTAAAAATTGTTATCAATTTATAACAGCCATGTTACCCGTCTCAAAAGCAATGCCTGCCCCGTCTGCTATGCTTTTTTGTTAAGTCCATCATGATTTTCTCAGAAGTGTGAACTAACGCACTCATCTAACTCTTTTATTTCCAAGGAGTAATTATTTATGAACCAGCTAGACGGCATCAAACAATTCACCACCGTGGTTGCAGACAGCGGCGATATCGAGTCGATTCGCCACTATCAGCCAGAGGACGCGACCACCAACCCTTCGCTGCTTCTGAAAGCGGCGGGGCTTGCCCATTTTAGCCATCTGATTGACGACGCGATTGCCTACGGTAAACAGCGCGGGAAAACGCAGGAGCAGCAGGTTGCTGAAGCCAGCGACAAGCTGGCGGTTAATTTTGGTGCGGAAATTCTGAAAAGCATTCCGGGGCGCGTGTCGACCGAAGTGGATGCCCGCCTCTCATTCGATCAGGAAAAGAGTATTAACAAAGCGCGCCGCCTGGTGGAGCTCTACCAGGAACAGGGGATTGATAAGTCACGCATTCTGATCAAGCTCGCGTCCACATGGGAAGGGATCCGCGCGGCAGAGGTTCTGGAAAAAGAGGGGATCCACTGCAACCTGACGCTGCTGTTCTCCTTTGCCCAGGCGCGCGCCTGTGCCGAAGCGGGCGTGTTCCTGATCTCGCCTTTTGTCGGGCGCATCTACGACTGGTATCAGGCGAAACAGCCGATGGACCCGTACGTGGTAGAGGAAGACCCTGGCGTGAAGTCGGTGCGTAATATCTACGATTATTACAAGCAGCACCGCTACGAAACCATCGTGATGGGCGCCAGCTTCCGCCGCACCGAGCAGATCCTGGCGCTCGCAGGGTGTGACCGTCTGACCATCTCCCCTGACCTGCTGAAAAAGCTGCAGGAGAGCGACGAAACGGTGATCCGCAAGCTGGTGCCGACCTCTACCGTCCTGCCAAAACCGAAAGCCATGACCGAAGCAGAGTTCCGCTGGGAGCATAATCAGGACCCTATGGCCGTGGAAAAACTGGCGGACGGCATCCGCCAGTTCGCCGTCGACCAGCGAAAACTCGAAGATCTTCTCGCCGCCAAACTTTAACCTTGCCACGGAGTGAACTATGTCCCGTAAAGAGCTCGCTAACGCCATTCGCGCCCTCAGCATGGATGCCGTACAAAAAGCCAATTCCGGCCACCCTGGCGCCCCGATGGGGATGGCCGATATTGCCGAAGTGCTGTGGAACGACTTCCTGAAGCACAACCCCACTGACCCAACCTGGTACGACCGCGACCGTTTTATTCTTTCCAACGGCCACGCCTCGATGCTGCTCTACAGCCTGCTGCACCTTTCCGGCTACGACCTGCCGCTTGAGGAGTTAAAAAACTTCCGCCAGCTGCACTCCAAAACGCCGGGCCACCCGGAGATCGGCTATACACCGGGCGTGGAAACGACCACCGGCCCGCTGGGCCAGGGGCTGGCGAATGCCGTCGGCCTGGCAATTGCCGAACGTACGCTGGCCGCGCAGTTCAACCAGCCCGACCACGAGATTGTCGATCACTACACCTACGTCTTTATGGGTGACGGCTGCCTGATGGAGGGGATCTCCCACGAGGTCTGCTCGCTGGCGGGCACGCTGGGTCTCGGCAAGCTGATTGGCTTCTATGACCACAACGGCATCTCCATCGACGGGGAAACCGAGGGCTGGTTTACCGACGACACGGCAAAACGCTTTGAGGCCTATCACTGGCACGTGGTGCACGAGATTGACGGCCACGATCCGGAAGCGGTGAAAAAAGCGATTCAGGAAGCGCAGAGCGTGAAGGACAAACCGTCCCTGATTATCTGCCGTACCACCATTGGCTTCGGCTCGCCGAACAAAGCGGGCAAAGAAGAGGCGCACGGCGCGGCGCTGGGCGAAGAGGAAGTGGCGTTAACCCGCCAGAAACTGGGCTGGAAATATCCGCCGTTTGAGATCCCGAAAGAGATCTACAGAGCATGGGATGCGCGCGAAGCGGGTGAAAAAGCGCAGCAGGCCTGGAACGAAAAATTTGCCGCCTACAAAAAAGCGCACCCGGAGCTGGCCGCCGAGTTTTCCCGCCGCATGAGCGGCGGCCTGCCGGAAGACTGGGACGATAAAACCCAGGCGCTGATAGAAAATCTGCAGTCCAACCCGGCGAAAATCGCTACCCGTAAAGCGTCGCAAAACACCCTGAACGCGATTGGCCCTCTCCTGCCTGAGCTGCTCGGCGGCTCAGCGGATCTGGCGCCAAGCAACCTGACCATCTGGTCAGGCTCTAAATCCCTGAAGGAAGACATTGCCGGGAACTACATCCACTACGGCGTGCGCGAGTTTGGGATGACCGCGATTGCTAACGGCATCGCCCATCACGGCGGCTTCGTGCCCTACACCGCCACCTTCCTGATGTTCGTCGAGTACGCCCGAAACGCGGCGCGTATGGCGGCGCTGATGAAGGCCCGGCAGATTATGGTCTACACCCATGACTCCATCGGGCTGGGTGAGGATGGTCCGACGCACCAGGCGGTAGAGCAGCTGGCGAGCCTGCGCTTAACGCCAAACTTCAGCACCTGGCGTCCGTGCGATCAGGTCGAAGCCGCGGTGGGCTGGAAGCTGGCCGTTGAGCGTCATAACGGACCTACGGCGCTGATCCTGTCGCGCCAGAACCTGGCGCAGATCGAGCGCACGCCGGAGCAGGTAAAAAACATCGCCCGTGGCGGCTACATCCTGAAAGACAGCGGCGGCAAGCCGGACGTGATCCTGATTGCCACCGGTTCCGAGGTGGAAATCACGGTGAAAGCGGCGGAGAAGCTGACCGCCGAAGGTCACGCGGTGCGCGTGGTATCTCTGCCTTCAACGGATATTTTTGACGCCCAGGACGAGGCGTATCGGGAATCGGTGCTGCCTTCCAGCGTTGCGGCGCGCGTGGCGGTGGAAGCGGGTATTGCCGACTACTGGTATAAGTACGTGGGGCTGAAAGGGGCAATTGTGGGCATGCGGGGTTACGGTGAATCCGCTCCTGCCGACAAACTGTTCCCGTATTTCGGCTTTACCGTTGAGAACGTGGTGGAGAAAGCGCTGAGCGTGTTGTAGTGCGACAGCGCCATCCGGCAAAACTAGCGAGTGATCCACAGCGTGGGCCAGGCGTCTGGCCCATTCCAGCTATCGCAGCTTGGCTCTTCCGCGTAGCGCACCAGGCGGAAGCGCTGGCCGTCAAAACGCCAGCGCGTCTGGATCCCGCAGTCTCCAATACCGCGTCCCAGCGCCAGCGTCGTCAACTCGCGCGTTTTCTCATCAAAGCGGGCGTTCATCAGCTCCATGTCGCTGCTCTGGCTGGAGGGGGTGAACGGCAGACGTAACCTGACGCTACGGGCGGCGAACGGTTTTTTACGTGAGACCTGCCACGCCAGATCGACCGTGTTATAGGCCCCCGCTTCACAGCTGACGATCAACAGCGCTTTGTCATCCGTTAATGCAGTGACGCGTACTTCACGACGGTTAGGATCCAGCGAGCACTGGCTGTTGTTCATCCGCCACGTCCCATAATCCAGCAGATCGTTCAGCTCGCTATGCGTCAGCGGCGTCGGCGTCGGGTTCACCACGGCCACCTTTTTTAATGCCGGTGCAGGAGGCACGCTCAGCGGCGGGCTATCTCCTTTTTTAATCCATGCCGTTTCGCTGCCAACGCGCTTCTGCTGGGCGTCGATAAACAGCAGCGCCGCCTTCAGACCGACCAGCGAGATCGTCTGCTTCCCCCCGCGCAGGGTCAGCGCCTGCCCTTCCTGAATGTTTTTCAGAAACGTGGTGATGGTACCCGCATCTTCAGTTTTGAGATGCCAAGGGGTTAACTGCCAGTGCTGCGAATTGAGCTTTAACGGAACGTTGTCGAGCAGCAGGCGCGGGGCAATGTCAGGCTCTTTAACCGGCGGGGCCGAAAGCCCGCCGAGATCGATGCGCAGGCTGGCGTCCGTTTTCGCGCCTGCGCTACGGCTCAGCGTCATGACCAGACCGCGATGCTCGCCGGTATTCCGGGCAACACAAAAATTCTGGTTATTGCAGGTAACCTGCCAGTCTGAAAAAGACTGCTGCGCGGGCGCAGCCCACACCAGAGGTGCGGGTAGCACGCAGAAAAAGAAGAGAAGCAAAACGCAGTAGCGCATGAATGGTACAGCCCCGGAAACGAAAAGGTCAATCTGGGGCGTATCTTCGTGCCCAGGGCGGGCGGGCTCAATCGGATTTATCGGATAGATTTATCTGAAATACACGTTATCACGACATCGGTTTAGGGTTCATTAAGCCGCTGGTTTGCAGATACTGTAACAGGATCACCGCTTTACCGTCGCGAATCTCGCCGCTTTTCACCATCTCAACGGCCTGGGTGAAAGGCATTTCCAGCACTTCAATGTCTTCATCCTCCACGCCGCCGCCGCGATGCGTGCGCTGGGCATCGGTGTATTCCGCAATGAAGAAATGGACCAGCTCGGTCACCCCGCCAGGGGACATGAAAAGCTCAAAGACTTTTTGCACCTCGCCCACTTCAAAACCGGTCTCCTCAACGGCCTCCTTGCGGATGCAGACTTCCGGCTCATCGTCATCAAGCAGGCCGGCGCAGGTTTCAATCAGGCGCCCGTCCGCGTTGCCGTTGACCCAGGTCGCGACCCGAAACTGGCGAATCAGCACCACGCTTTGCTTTTCACGGTTATACAGCAGAATGGTTGCGCCATTGCCCCGGTCGTAGACTTCGCGTTTGTGGCGAATCACGTCACCGTTCTTACGGGTTAAATCGTAAGTGATGTTACGCAGGACAAAGTAATTTTCAGAAAGGATTTTGTCTTTGATAACGGTAATGTTCAGGGACATACGAGCTCCACGGCTAAATGAGTCTGTTTATACTACCCCGTGAAGCCCGCTTTGTCCTCCGTCGGCTCAGGCGGCGCGTTACTTCTCGCCAGATTTCAGGTTAATGCCCAAAGCGGCTTTTGGATCAATAACCTTATCTTTAGTATGAATAAGCTATTTGCTCGCTACCGCGTTATCAGGCAATGTACAACTGCCCATGACCTGTGGCTGAGCCATTTTATGCAGAGATCCGTTCCGTGACCGTTAAACGCCCCGTTTCCGGAAGCCTTGCCTGGGCTTTCTTTTCGATCATTGCCCTGTCCGTGCTGACCAGCACCGTCGCGCTGCTGACGCTTGCCAGCAGCCAGCGTGACGCCGAAGCTATCAACATTGCGGGATCGCTGCGCATGCAGAGCTACCGCCTCGGCTACGAGATGCAGCGCAACAGCCCCTCCCTTATGGCGCATCGTGAGAACTGGCAGCGAACGTTAAGCGCGCCTTCCCTGGAGAAGCTGAACCGCTGGTACGTCCCGGACAACGTCAAGGCGCGCTATCAGCAGCTGCATGTGGCCTGGCTGGACATGGACAAGCACATCGCCCGCGGCGACAGCGCATGGTATGACGCTCACATTGAGGATTTTGTCGGCCGTATTGATGCCTTTGTGCTCGCCCTCCAGCACTACACCGAAAATAAAATCCAGACGGTGACCCTCCTCTCTCTGGCTGGCGCGCTCGGGATCCTGCTGCTGACGCTGTTTACCCTGCGGCGCATCCGTCGCCAGGTGGTGTTGCCGCTGAACAACCTGGTGGCCGCCAGCGAACGCATTGAGCGAGGGGAATTTACCACCCCGGCGCCGGACACCGCGCTCCCCAACGAGCTGGGCCAGCTCTCCCGCGCCTTCAACCATATGTCGGGCGAGCTACATACTCTCTATCGGTCGCTCGAAGCCTCCGTCGCGGAAAAGACGCGGCATTTGCATGAAGCCCACCAGCAGCTCGACATGCTGTTCAAATGCTCCCAGGCGCTGAATACCGGGCAGATAGACAGCCTGTGCTTCCGGCATATTTTGCAGATTGTGCATGAATACACGCAGATGAATTACCTGGAGCTACGCACCAGCGACGACTGGCGGCTGTGTGAAGGAACAGAGGTGAGCGGCATTTCTCTGCAAACCCTGCCGGTGCTGATGCAGGATACCCTCTACGGCGAGCTGCGCTGGCAAAGCGAGACGAGCAGCGTTCCTCTTCCGCTGATGAGAAGCGTGGCGACCATGCTCGGACGTGGGCTGTACTTTAACCAGGCGCAGAAGCATTACCAGCAACTGCTGCTGATGGAGGAGCGCGCCACCATCGCCCGCGAGCTGCATGATTCGCTGGCGCAGGTACTCTCCTATCTGCGGATCCAGCTCACGCTGCTTAAACACGCCGTGCCGGCGGAAAATGCCTCCGCGCAGACGATCATCACCGACTTCTCCCGCGAGTTGAACAACGCCTGGCAGCAGCTGCGCGAGCTGCTGACCACCTTCCGCCTGACGCTAAACCATGCGAATTTACCCGCGGCGCTGCAGGAGTCCCTCGATGCCCTGCAGAGCCAGACGCAGGCGAAGCTGCACCTCGACTGCCGCCTCTCCACCCTGGCGCTTGACGCGCAGAAGCAGGTGCATTTGCTGCAGATCGTGCGGGAGGCCGTCCTGAATGCGATTAAGCACGCGCAGGCCAGCGAGATCACCGTCAGCTGCGTGACCGCCGTGGACGGCACGCACAGCGTCAGCATTCGCGACAACGGCATCGGGATTGGCGAGGCCAGCGAGCCGCCGGGACACTACGGGTTGAACATTATGCGAGAACGCGCGCAACGGCTCGGCGGAATGCTGCACTTCTCGCAGCCGCAAAACGGCGGCACGCAGGTCAGCGTGACGTTCCCCGCACCCGCGCCGTTAACAGGTAAATAACGGTAAAGGGGGAAGCGCCGGGAAAAGCGCATGATAATTTACATTATCTCCTTTATTTCTCCACGTTTGGCCTGGGCCTTACCGCTAAAGTGATGCGGGCAATAAACAATAATGACGTGCAGCAAAACGAGGTCACACTTTCATGGCGAATTTTTTCATCGATCGCCCCATTTTTGCCTGGGTGCTTGCCATCCTGTTGTGTCTGACAGGTGTCCTGGCGATTACTTCTCTTCCCGTTGAGCAATATCCCGATCTGGCACCGCCTAACGTGCGTGTCACAGCAAACTACCCCGGCGCGTCCGCACAAACGCTGGAAAATACCGTGACGCAGGTTATCGAGCAGAACATGACGGGTCTGGATAATCTGATGTACATGTCCTCCCAAAGCAGCGCCACGGGACAGGCCACGGTTACCCTGAGCTTTGAGGCGGGCACCGACCCGGACGAAGCGGTGCAGCAGGTACAAAACCAGCTGCAGTCGGCCATGCGTAAATTGCCCCAGGCCGTGCAGAACCAGGGCGTCACCGTGCGTAAAACCGGTGATACCAACATTCTGACCATCGCGTTTGTCTCCACCGATGGCTCAATGGATAAACAGGACATTGCGGACTACGTCGCCAGTAATATTCAGGACCCGCTCAGCCGTATTAACGGCGTGGGGGATATCGACGCCTATGGCTCACAGTACTCGATGCGTATCTGGCTGGATCCCAACAAGCTGAACAGCTATCAGATGACGGCAACCGACGTGACGGACGCCATCAAAGCACAGAACGCCCAAATTGCCGTGGGACAACTGGGAGGCACGCCTTCCGTCGATAAACAGGCCCTGAACGCCACCATTAATTCGCAATCTCTGCTTCAGACCCCGGACCAGTTCCGCAACATCACCCTGCGCGTGAATCAGGATGGTTCAGAAGTGCGTCTGGGCGACGTTGCTAAGGTGGAAATGGGTGCGGAGAAATACGATTACCTGAGCCGCTTTAACGGCAACCCGGCCTCTGGACTGGGAATTAAGCTGGCCTCCGGCGCAAACGAAATGGCGACGGCGAAGCTGGTATTGGACCGTCTGGATGAGCTGTCGCAGTATTTCCCGCACGGGCTGGAGTACAAGGTCGCCTATGAAACCACCTCCTTCGTTAAAGCCTCGATTGAGGACGTAGTCAAAACCCTGCTGGAAGCGATCGCCCTGGTGTTCCTGGTGATGTACCTGTTCCTGCAAAACTTCCGCGCCACGCTGATCCCCACCATTGCCGTCCCGGTGGTGCTGCTGGGCACCTTTGCGGTGCTTTACGCGTTCGGCTACAGCATCAACACCCTGACGATGTTTGCCATGGTGCTGGCGATTGGCCTGCTGGTGGACGATGCCATTGTGGTGGTCGAAAACGTCGAGCGCATCATGAGCGAAGAGGGGCTTTCCCCGCGTCAGGCGACGCGTAAATCGATGGGACAAATTCAGGGGGCGTTGGTCGGTATCGCGATGGTGCTGTCGGCGGTCTTTATCCCGATGGCCTTCTTTGGCGGTACAACCGGGGCGATTTACCGTCAGTTCTCAATCACCATCGTCTCGGCGATGGTGCTCTCCGTGCTGGTGGCGCTGATCCTCACCCCTGCGCTCTGCGCCACCCTTCTTAAGCCGCTGCACAAAGGGGAACATCACGGCCAGAAAGGGTTCTTCGGCTGGTTTAACCGCATGTTCAACCGCAACGCCGAGCGGTATGAATCTGCCGTCGGCAAAGTGCTACACCGCAGCCTGCGCTGGATGATGATTTACGTTGTGCTGCTGGGCGGCATGGTGTGGCTGTTCCTGCATCTTCCCACCTCGTTCCTGCCGCAGGAAGACAGGGGGATGTTCATCACCTCGGTGCAGCTCCCGAGCGGATCCACCCAGCAGCAGACGCTGAAGGTGGTTCAGAACGTTGAGCAGTACTTCTTCACCAAAGAGAAAAATAACGTTGTTTCGGTCTTCTCTACCGTCGGCTCCGGCCCGGGCGGGAACGGGCAGAACGTCGCCCGCATGTTTGTCCGCCTGAAAGACTGGGACGAACGCGACGCCAGAACGGGAACCTCGTTCGCCATCATTGAGCGCGCAACCAAAGCGTTTGCCCGCATTAAAGAGGCGCGCGTCTTTGCCAGCAGCCCGCCCGCGATCAGCGGCCTGGGCAGTTCCGCCGGGTTTGATATGGAGCTGCAGGATCACGCCGGCGCGGGCCACTCGGCCCTGATGGCCGCGCGCGATAAGCTGCTAGAACTAGCAGGGAAAGATCCCGGCCTGACCCGCGTTCGTCACAACGGTCTTGACGACAGCCCGCAGCTTCAGGTGGATATCGACCAGCGTAAGGCTCAGGCGCTGGGTGTGTCGATCGAGGATATCAACGACACCCTGCAAACCGCATGGGGCTCAAGCTACGTAAATGACTTTATGGATCGCGGCCGCGTGAAAAAAGTGTATGTCCAGGCAGCCGCGCCGTTCCGCATGTTGCCGGATGATATTAACCGCTGGTTTGTACGCAATAATTCTGGCGGAATGGTCCCCTTCTCCGCCTTTGCCACATCGCGCTGGGAGAGCGGTTCGCCGCGTCTGGAGCGCTATAACGGCTATTCCGCGGTTGAGATCGTCGGGGAAGCCGCGCCGGGCGTCAGCACCGGTACCGCCATGGACACCATGGAAAAACTGGTGCAGCAGTTGCCTGCCGGTTTTGGTCTGGAATGGACGGCCATGTCTTACCAGGAGCGTCTCTCCGGGGCGCAGGCCCCTGCCCTCTATGCGCTTTCTTTGCTGGTGGTCTTCCTCTGCCTTGCCGCGCTGTATGAGAGCTGGTCGGTTCCGTTCTCGGTCATGCTGGTGGTGCCGCTTGGGGTTATCGGTGCGCTGCTGGCGACCTGGATGCGCGGCCTGGAGAACGACGTTTACTTCCAGGTGGGGCTACTTACGGTGATCGGCTTGTCGGCGAAAAACGCCATTCTGATCGTTGAGTTTGCCAACGAGATGAATGCCAAAGGCCACGAGCTGATGGCCGCCACGCTGCACGCCTGCCGCCAGCGCCTACGTCCGATCCTGATGACCTCACTGGCGTTTATTTTTGGCGTACTGCCGATGGCAACCAGCACGGGTGCAGGCTCAAGCAGCCAGCATGCGGTGGGTACCGGCGTCATGGGGGGGATGATTTCGGCCACCATCCTGGCGATTTATTTTGTGCCGCTGTTCTTTGTGCTGGTGCGTCGTCGCTTCCCGCTCCGGGAGCGACAGGAATAACCCGCAGTCATAAAAAAGGCGGCTTAATCGGCCGCCTTTTTATTGTGTGATTAATTCACACTATGGTTATTTTACTTATTTTAGTGCTCTTGCAATTCTTACTGAATGTCATTTACGAAGCATGCCTTCGATAAAATCTTTCCAGTTCCCCAGTTCACGTTCAATCATAACAACCTCTCTTATTATTATGTGCATTCTACGAAAACGTATCATCATTGTGAAGACTGTTTAACCAATCGCTGTGATTGTACCCCGCCACCGTTGGGGATTTATGATAAATATGAACGGAGGAGTTTAAATTTTGTGTGACGGCCAGCAATATTTTGAAATAACCCTACGAACGGGTGAGTTTTATTTTACGCGCTGAGTTTATTCAGAATTTAAACACGGTGGACATCTATGCTTAAATGGTGAAAGTATATTCAGCGTACAAGTGTGAGTTGAATTAAGAAGAAGTGTAAATCCAGAGCATTCCTGAGTGTGTTATATTCCACCTAAAGATATATCTTCGAATTTACTGAACGTTTAATCGCCATAAGAGCAAAAGGATTCAACATGGTTGTGATGTACGGCATTAAAAATTGCGACACCATCAAAAAAGCACGCCGCTGGCTGGAAACTAATAACGTCGAGTACCGCTTCCACGATTATCGTGCCGACGGGCTTGATGCAGAATTTCTGCATACCGCCATTAACGAACTGGGATGGGAAGCACTGCTGAACACCCGCGGCACCACCTGGCGTAAGCTGGACGAATCCGTGCGCGCCAGCATCGTTGACGCTGACAGCGCGGCAAAGTTGATGCTCGACATGCCGGCAATTATCAAACGCCCATTGCTCTGCAAGCCAGGTCAGCCTATGCTGCTGGGTTTCAGTGAAACCCTTTATTCTGACTTTTTCGTAGAGGTGTAGTGTATGTCATGCCCGGTCATTGAGCTGACTCAACAGCTTATTCGCCGTCCCTCCCTTAGCCCGGACGACGCAGGTTGTCAGGCATTAATGATTGAGCGCCTGCGCGCCATCGGTTTTACCGTTGAGCGCATGGATTTTGGCGACACCCAGAACTTTTGGGCGTGGCGTGGCCAGGGCGAAACGCTGGCCTTTGCCGGGCACACTGACGTCGTTCCCGCGGGTGACGCTGATCGCTGGATTAATCCGCCGTTTGAGCCGACCATCCGCGATGGCATGCTCTTCGGCCGCGGCGCGGCAGACATGAAAGGCTCGCTGGCGGCGATGGTTGTGGCGGCAGAGCGCTTTGTGGCTCAGCATCCGAACCACAAAAACCGTCTCGCGTTCTTGATCACCTCCGATGAAGAAGCCAGCGCCCATAACGGTACCGTGAAGGTCGTTGAGGCGCTGATGGCGCGCAATGAACGTCTTGACTACTGTCTGGTCGGCGAGCCGTCCAGTACCGAAGTGGTGGGTGATGTCGTCAAAAACGGTCGCCGCGGCTCGCTGACCTGTAACCTGACCATACATGGGGTTCAGGGGCATGTGGCCTACCCGCATCTGGCCGATAACCCGGTCCACCGCGCCGCGCCAATGCTGAACGAACTGGTAGGCATCGAGTGGGATAAAGGCAACGAGTTCTTCCCGCCGACCAGCATGCAGATCGCCAACGTCAAGGCCGGAACCGGCAGTAACAACGTCATCCCGGGAGATTTCTTCGTCCAGTTCAACTTCCGCTTCAGTACCGAACTGACCGACGAGACGATCAAAGCGCGCGTTGTCGCTCTGCTGGAAAAATACAACCTGCGCTACACCGTTGACTGGTGGCTTTCCGGCCAGCCGTTCCTGACGCAGCGCGGCAAGCTGGTGGATGCGGTGGTGAACGCCATTGAGCACTATAATGAAATTAAGCCGCAGCTGCTGACGACGGGCGGCACCTCAGACGGACGCTTTATCGCCCGCATGGGTGCACAGGTTGTCGAACTGGGTCCGGTTAACGCGACGATTCACAAAATCAACGAGTGTGTGAACGCAGCCGATTTACAACTGCTGGCCCGCATGTATCAACGTATTATGGAGCAACTCGTCGCCTGACGAGCGCTCAGAGAGGAATAGCGAATGGATTGGCTTGCAAAGTACTGGTGGATTCTGGTGCTGGTGTTTCTGGTCGGCGTACTGCTGAACGTGATTAAAGACCTTAAGCGCGTTGACCACAAAAAGTTTCTCGCGAATAAGCCGGATCTCCCGCCGCACCGTGATTTTAACGACAAGTGGGACGATGACGACTGGCCGAAGAAAGACCAGAAGAAGTAATCGGTCTGTATCCCCTCTCCTGTGGAGAGGGGATAACCTCACATAAATTCAACAATATCATCATCATTCGGCTTACCGCCGCTGAGCGCTTCATCAAAGTAGTGCTTCGGCACGGTATAGCGCAGATGGTCGAGCGCAAACTGCATGCTGCGGTCGTCGATCGCGTGGCCCAGATCGTCAACAATATCCAGCGTCACATCCCCGCCCTCGCGCACCAGCGCTTCCTGGGCAGCTACCGCATGCGAAAGCTCAATCACCCGATCTTCACCACCGTGAATGAGATGGATGGTGGTCTGCGTGGTCGCGCTTGTCGGTAGCGTTGCATAACGCCCGTTAAAGGCGATGACGCGTGAAGCCAGACCGGGCTGCGCTTTTACGCTTTCCAGCGACATGATTGACCCCTGCGAGAAGCCAATCAGCGCCGTTGCGTCAGCGCCTACGCCGCTCTGCTGCTGCCAGTAGCGCACGATGTCGATAAACGTGGGCATGATCGCATCAATGCGCGCCTGACGGTTCTCCTCCGTCACGCCCTGAACCGGGAACCACTGCCGTCCGTCTGGACCGCACGGCTCCACGCCGCCGATGCTGACGATCAATGCTTCCGGAAAAACGGGCGCAAACCAGCGGCCAATCTGTCCCATATTGACGGCATTATCGCCCACGCCATGAAACAGGAGCAGTAACTGTTTAGCCGGTTTGTCAGGGCTTTGAACAACAAAATGGTCGTGTTTCATGGCGGTCTCCTTAATTGATGAGCAGGATTTTACGCCTCTGCGGGGTAATGACCATGCCACTTTACTGAAGAAGTCATTGAAAAAATTGCCATTGCAAAATGTCGGCTTTCAGCTGCTGGCAGCGGGAATAATCAAGGCTCTCAAGCGCTTGCGCGGTTTCACTCCGCAGTTTAGCCAGCAGCGCTTTTCGCCCCTTCTCCTCCGTCTTACCCTCTATTTTCCCGCGCAGCGCCGGGAGCGGCATGTCTGTAGCTAACACCAGCCGCGTCAGGGCAGCAACCGAGGTTGAAAATGCCCGGTGCGCAAAGGCAAACCCCGCCAGCTCCAGCCAGTCGTCACTATTAAGGGTAGCTTCCCAGGCATCGGTCACCGGGATCTTTTCGCCGTTCCAGGCTGAAAGAACGCGCATATCACGACACAGGCGCTGGTGCTCCTGCGCGCACAGGCGGTGCCCGGCCTCGCTATGCGGCAGTAAGGCCATCGCCGTGTAGCACCCGCTGCTGGCTTCCCGATGGCTGCCCATTCGCACCAGCACAAAGCCGCACTGCCGCCAGAAACGCCACAGCTCGTCGGTATAGCCAAAGCTTACCGAGAGATAATCTTCACCGCTGACGCTGCGAATAAGCCGCTGGCCGATACCTTCCCGTTGACGGTGGGGATGCACTGCAATACGGCTAATCCGCCGCCCCTTCAGCGTCGCCGCAAGAGGCGACCCGCCGTGCGCCGCCAGTGACTGCGCCACAAGGTTCCCGCGAGGACGACGAAAGCCCGCCCACACCGCGCGGCTCAGATCGGGGGGCAATCCCCCCTCTTCCACCAGCCAGAGCGCGCCCGCCATATCCGCCCCCGCGTGTGCAACCGCAAAGTGCTGGCCGGGGGCGTCCATCATCCGGCGTAAATCGAGCGGGGACGTCCGGTAGTGCGCGGCACACAGCAGTTCATACACGCTTGCCACGCGCGCCGGGTCGCTCTCCCACATCTGCGGCTCCAGCAACCGTATACGCACGTCACCTTCCGGTTTGCGGTCAATAAGCGCGTCGTCAAACAGCAGCGTATTCGCCACTATCCGCTCAAGTGGACACCCGAACGCCCAGCGAATGGGGGTGGATAAGGTATAACGCCGTAGCCCGCTGAACCGGGCGCAGAACTTAAGCAGAAACCCCCTGCCCGTGCCTTCATAACCCTGGACCGTGGTGGTCAGCAACACGCGGGGAAAGCGCGACACCAGCTTGTCCAGAAGCGGGCCGGGGATGGCTGCGGCTTCATCAACAATCAGCCAGTCGGCTTCTGTCGTGGAGGCCAGCAGCGCATCCGGGGCCATAAAGTGAAAACGCTTGCCAGCGAAGCGCGCAATGACATCCGTTGCCCCTTTGGCCGGTGCAGTGACCACCGCACTCCCCTGAATGCTGTTGAGCAGCATCCCCGCGAGGGCTGACTTTCCGCGCCCCCGCGGTGCCGTCACGGCAGCGACGCCCGCAGGCATGGTCAGAAGCGCGTCGAGGATCTCCGCCTGCTCGCGCTTCGGCTCGCCGCTGGCTGGCTGCCAGGCGGGCGAATCCGGCGCAGCGGGAAGAGAGAGAGGAAGATGCTGTTGCCAGACGATCGCATCCGCATCGGCGGCAAGCGTCCGGCAAAAATGGTGAACGAAGCGCGGGGTGGCGATGGGTTCCGCGCTGTCGCTCCAGCGCACGGAATCGCCGTCGGGCTTGTCGGCCCAGTCAGCGAGAGGCGGCACCAGCAGCACCAGCAGGCTTCCGGCGCGCAGCGTCCCGCTGAGTGCGGCAAAGGCTGAAACATCAAACCCGGCACGCGCGTCAAAAACGGCGTGCAGGTATTCTCGCCCCAGCAGCCCGCTAACGGCTTTTGAGGGATTCTCCTCCAGCCACAGCCAGTCTCCCGGCAAGGCATCACGCAGGCCAGCCGCCTGGCTCAACGTCCATTGTTCATCGCCAGTGAGCACCACCAGACGGCGGTGCCCGGTACGCTCAAGCTCGCGCGTCAGATGTTCAAACGACACCATCACATGGCTTTGCCGAAGGTATTACACTGGGCCGGATCGCCGCTGTCAAAGCCGCGCTTGAACCAGCTGTAGCGCTGCTGTGACGTACCGTGAGTGAAGCTGTCCGGCACGACATGACCCTGGCTCTGCTGCTGCAAACGGTCGTCGCCGATGGCCTCAGCCGCGTTTAATGCCTCTTCAAGATCCCCGGATTCCAGCACGCCCTGCTGCTGCATGCTATGGCCCCAGACGCCCGCGAAGCAGTCCGCCTGCAGTTCCATTTTGACGGAAAGGCGGTTCACTTCGGCCTGAGACGCGTTCTGCTGAAGCTGGCGCACTTTGGGCTCAATCCCCAGCAGCTTTTGCACGTGATGGCCGACTTCATGCGCGATAACGTAGCCCTGGGCAAAATCACCGTCAGCGCCAAGCTTGCGTTTCATGTCATCGTAAAAAGAGAGATCGATATAGACGGTGCCGTCTGCCGGGCAGTAGAACGGCCCCATCACAGATTGCCCGGTACCGCATCCGGTGCGGGTTGCCCCCCGGTACATCACCAGCTTCGGCTGCTGGTAGGTGCGCCCCATCTTCTCGAACTGCTGACTCCAGGTGTCTTCAGTTGTGGCGAGAATAACGGAGGTAAATTTGGCCGCTTCATCTTCGTTCGGGCTGATGGAGTGCTGAGACTGTTGCTGTTGCAGCGGCTGACCGGTCATCAGACCGGTAAGGTCGACCCCGTAATACCCTGCGACCAGCACCACAATCAGCAGGATGATACCGCCCTTGCCGCTGGGTAAGCGGAAGCCGGGCCCGCCCATTGAAGGACCGCCGCCACCATCACTGCGTCTGTCTTCTACATTGTCACTTTCACGACGCCCTTGCCAGCGCATAACCACCTCGAACTATTCCATTAATAATAGCTATGATCGTAGGCGGTTAACGGCAAGATTACCATAGGAAACAAAGGTAAGACGCCAAAGGATGAGAACATCCTTTGGCAACTGAGGAACTTAGTCGAGCTTAACGCCTAAACGGTGAGCTACCGCCTCGTACGCTTCAATCAGGCCACCCAGGCTCTGACGGAAACGGTCTTTGTCCATTTTATCCAGGGTTTCTTTATCCCACAGGCGGCTGCCGTCCGGGGAGAACTCGTCGCCCAGCACCACTTCACCTTTGAACAGACCAAACTCCAGCTTGAAGTCGACGAGGATCAGGCCCGCGTCATCAAACAGCTTTTTCAGCACGTCGTTGGCTTTGTAGGTCAGTTCCTGCATGCGCGCCAGGTTCTCTTTGCTCACCCAGCCGAAGGTTTCGCAGTAGGATTCGTTGACCATTGGGTCGTGCATGGCATCGTTTTTCAGGAACAGGTCGAACAGCGGTGGATTCAGCTCGATACCTTCTTCAATGCCCAGACGCTTCACCAGGGAGCCTGCCGCACGGTTACGAATCACGCACTCAACCGGAACCATATCCAGTTTTTTCACCAGACATTCCGTATCGGACAGCAACGCTTCCATCTGGGTCGGGATACCCGCTTCGGCCAGTTTGGTCATAATGAAGTGGTTGAACTTGTTGTTCACCATGCCTTTACGATCGAACTGCTCAATGCGTGCGCCATCCCCTGCTGACGTATCATTGCGGAACTCGAGCACCAACAGATCCGGGTTCTCCGTGCTGTATACGGTCTTCGCTTTGCCACGATACAACTCAGCTTGCTTCTGCATCTTCATTACTCCTGGTGTGATAATTTGCGTTCAAAACGGGGTATATTATGCCACGCACACGTTTGCGTGGCACGAAAATAAAAAGGGCGGGATTAACCCGCCCTCGTATTTATTTGCTGAATGCTGCCTGGAAGACAGCGACCAGCGCATCGTTCTGCGCCTGGGTCAGCGTGTGACCTTTTGGATCGATAAACTGCAGGCTGCTGCGGTTATCGAGGTCACCTACCTGAATCTTGTAATCACCGGAGGCAAGCTGAGGATCTTTGGCGCCCAGTTCCTGCCACGCGCTGTCGGACAGCGGCTTATAGGTCGCCGTCATGCTGCCGGTTGAACGGGTGCTGTCGGTCACTTTCATGCCCACTTTTTCCAGCGTCGCTGGCAGGCGCTGCCAGGTCTGGTTAAACGGTGCACGCACCACCAGCATTGGCAGGCCGGTGTCATCCGCGCCGCTCTGAACGTCGTAAGTGACGCCGTTACGGTTCTGCGCGGCGTTGGCAGCATCGGTAGCGGTCTTATCCAGACCTGCGGCGATCACGTTCAGCATTTCAGTGCTGTAACGCTGCATAGAGGCGGCATCCGCAACCGGTTTACCCGCCTGCTCCAGGTTCAACAGCTTAACGTTAACTGCCTGCTGGTAACCCTGTGGTTTCACGGAGACCTGATAGCGTCCACGGTACTGCTGATCTTCATCAAGACGGTTCCACTCGATCCAGTCGGTGGTTAACGTCTGGCTGGCGTCATCGCG
The DNA here is from genome assembly GCF_011683705.1 of Enterobacter sp. 725m/11. Lineage (NCBI taxonomy): Bacteria > Pseudomonadati > Pseudomonadota > Gammaproteobacteria > Enterobacterales > Enterobacteriaceae > Enterobacter > Enterobacter sp. 725m/11. Next base: position 24,655 of record NZ_JAAQOK010000004.1, read on the forward strand.
CTTATCAATGGTGTAATTCTTCGCCTGAATAACGCTGACGACCTGTGGCCACAGATTGCTTCCGCGCGCGCTTTCAACCAGCAGAGACGCCGTGTCACCGGTGAACTGGGTACGCGCCCCGCTTACCAGCGCCAGAGGCTGTGCTGGCGGACGAATATCAAGCGCTTTACCAACCAGGCCGCTGCCGTTGGTCACGGGAATATTATAATCGCCGTTTTGAATCGGCAGGATCATACCAGCCGGTGCATGAAGTTCAGCAAGCGGGGTCGCATCCAGATAGGATTCATCACCGCTCACCTGGCGCTTGTAGCGCGAGTCTGAACTACAGGCAGCGAGCAGCATAACAAGCGAAACACTCGCAACCTTCGCCAGGCGCGACTTCTGTACTGAATAAGCCATCAAATCTCCCTAAACTTTACAGCAAACCGGCATGCTTCAGCGCTGCCCTGACGATGTCGCGACCGTGGTCGGTAATCGGTGTCATTGGCAAACGCAGCGTATCGGATGCTACAAGCCCCAACTCCTTACACGCCCATTTCACTGGGATCGGATTGGGTTCGACAAATAATTTATTGTGCAACGGCATCAGACGCTGATTAATGACACGCGCTTCATTATAGTGACCGGCTGCGGCCAGTTTGCACATTTCAGCCATATCGCGCGCCGCAACGTTCGCCGTTACGGAGATCACGCCATGACCACCAAGCTGCATAAAGTCCAGCGAGGTCGCATCATCACCACTCAACAGGATAAAGTCGTCTGAAACCAGCTCTTTGATCTGATGAACGCGGCTTAAGTTCCCTGTCGCCTCTTTAATACCGATAATATTTTTTACTTCCGAGAGACGACCAACGGTTTCCGGCAGCATATCGCAGCCGGTACGGGACGGCACATTATACAGAATTTGTGGCAAGTCAGTATGTTCAGCGATGGCTTTGAAGTGCTGGAACAAACCTTCCTGAGTAGGACGGTTGTAGTAAGGGGTGACCGTCAGACAGCCCACGATGCCGCTGTCGTTAAAACGTTTGGTCAGGCTGATCGCTTCTGCGGTCGCATTAGCACCTGTCCCCGCAATGACCGGAATACGTCCGTCAGCCAGTTCCAGGGTCAGCATAACCACATCGCCGTGCTCTTCGTGGCTCAGCGTTGCAGATTCACCGGTAGTCCCTACCGAAACGATCGCCGAGGTTCCATTGGCGACATGGTAATCAATCAGCTTTTTCATGCTGGACCGGCAGACATTACCTTTTTCATCCATCGGTGTAACAAGCGCGACAATACTTCCCGTGAACATGAGCCATCCTCTGTGCGAACAAGAGCCTCAATGGTACGTTTGGAACTGTAATAAAAGCAAGCGACCTGAGGCCCTCTGGCGGTTGTATGCACGTTTTTTTTATGCTTTCCTTAGGAAGACTTAACCATGCAAAGGAAGAACAGGTTTGACAACCTCATCACAACATTACCTGGTTATCACCGCGCTGGGTGCCGACAGGCCGGGTATCGTGAACACCATCACCCGTCACGTGAGCAGCTGCGGCTGTAACATCGAAGACAGCCGCCTGGCGATGCTCGGCGAAGAGTTCACGTTTATCATGCTGCTGTCCGGAACATGGAATGCCATTACCCTTATTGAATCCACCCTGCCGCTGAAAGGCGCGGAGCTGGATTTGCTGATCGTCATGAAGCGCACCACCGCGCGCCCGCGTCCGGCCATGCCCGCGACCGTCTGGGTGCAGGTTGAAGTCCCTGATTCTCCGCATCTGATTGAGCGCTTTACCGCGCTGTTCGACAGCCATCAGATGAACATTGCCGAACTCGTCTCCCGCACGCAGCCGGGCGACGAAAGCACCGTTCCCACGCTCTTTATTCAAATTACCGCACACAGCCCTGCCTCGCAGGATGCGTCAAATATCGAGCAAGCGTTCAAAGCCCTCTGTACAGAATTAAACGCGCAGGGCAGTATAAGCGTCGTCAATTATTCGCAGCACGAACAGGATGGAGTTGAGTAATGAATCCACTGAAAGCCGGTGACATCGCACCGAAATTTAGCTTACCGGATCAAGACGGTGAGCAAGTAAATTTGACCGACTTCCAGGGACAGCGTGTTCTGGTCTATTTCTACCCGAAAGCCATGACCCCCGGCTGCACCGTACAGGCCTGCGGCTTACGCGACAACATGGACGAGTTGAAGAAAGTCGGCGTGGAAGTGCTGGGAATCAGCACGGATAAACCAGAAAAGCTGTCACGATTTGCGGAAAAAGAGCTGCTGAACTTCACGCTGCTTTCCGACGAAGACCACCAGGTCTGCGAGCAGTTCGGCGTCTGGGGTGAAAAGACCTTTATGGGTAAAACCTACGACGGCATTCACCGCATCAGCTTCCTGATTGACGCTGACGGTAAAGTTGAACATGTGTTTGACGACTTCAAAACCAGCAACCACCACGACGTGGTGTTGAACTGGCTGAAACAAAGCGCCTGATAAACAGCAAAACGGCAACCCAGGTTGCCGTTTTTAGTGTTTTCCCCCTCTCCCTGCGGGAGAGGGTCGGGTGAGGGCATCAGGCCGCACAAAAACTACTTCTCTTCCACCGCAGGCACATCCGGCCACGCGTGCACCACCGCTTTAATCAGCGTCGCCAGCGGAATGGCAAAGAACACGCCCCAGAACCCCCACAGCCCGCCGAAAATCACCACCGACAGGATAATCACCAGCGGATGCAGGTTCACGGCCTCGGAGAACAGCACCGGCACCAGCAGGTTACCGTCCAGCCCCTGAATGATGAGATATACCGCAAAGCAGCTCCAGAACTCAGTACCCAGCCCAAACTGGAACAGCGCAACGCCCACCACCGGAATGGTTACCACAAACGCGCCGATATACGGGATCAGAACCGAAAATCCGACCAGCACCGCCAGCAGCAGCGAGTAGTTCAGGCCGAAGATCAGGAAGCCAATCCAGGTGGCGACCCCCACGACTATCATCTCCAGCACCTTGCCGCGAATGTAGTTGGTGATCTGCTGGTTCATCTCCTGCCAGACCTGCCCGGCCAGCCCGCGATTGCGCGGCAGCACCCGGCGTACCGCGTTCAGCATCTGCTCTTTGTCCTTGACCAGGAAGAACACCATTAGCGGCACGAGCACAAGATAGACGGCCAGCGTCAGCAGACCCACCAGCGAGGCCAGAGAGTATTTCACCACCGAATCGCCCATCGTCATGATGCGGGCGCGCATGTTTTCGGCCATCGCATCTATGATCCCCGCATCCATCAGCGCGGGGTAACGACGCGGCAGCGTGGCGGCGAAATCAGACAGCTTATTCAACATGCCGGGCATATCGCGGATCAGGTAGATCCCCTGCTGCCAGGCAACCGGCATCACCACAAATGCCATCAGCAGCAGAATGCCGACAAACAGCACCAGCACGATGCTGGTCGCCCAGCGGCGCGAACAGCCGATATGTTCCAGGCGCGCCGTTGGCCACTCCAGCAGGTATGCGAGCACAATCGCCACCAGCAGAGGGGCGAGAAGGCCGCTGAAGAAGAACAGAATACCGAACCCGGCAACCAGAATAACCAGCAAAGCAATGGCTTCCGGGTCACTGAACCGACGCCGATACCACTGCATTAACATTTCGAGCATACAACCCTTCCCTGAATCGATTGGCGGGAGTGAGACGGTGAATTGTATCTAACTGTCACAAAAAAGACTTTCGCTTTTTGTATCCCTGTCACAATCCGCAAAAGCCTGATGAATGGGATTTTCTTCATGCGGTAACACGGCTACACTCGCAGGGCAGCAGAGATGAACGATATGCCGGTTCATCGGTCAAATTAGCACCTCCAACATACAGGACAGTGGTTATGTTCAGGCAGTTGAGAAAAACACTGGTTGCAACACTGATTGCCGCAGTGACGGTCGGTCAGGTGTTGCCCGCTTTCGCTGACTCGTCCGATTCATTGCCGGACATGGGCACCACGGCAGGAAGCACGCTCTCTATCGGGCAAGAGATGCAGATGGGTGATTACTATGTGCGCCAGCTGCGCGGCAGCGCCCCGCTGATCAACGACCCTTTGCTGGTGCAGTACATTAACGGGCTGGGGATGCGCCTGGTGGCGCACGCCGACTCGGTAAAAACGCCCTTCCACTTCTATTTGATTAATAACGACGAAATCAACGCCTTCGCCTTCTTCGGCGGAAACGTGGTGCTGCATTCGGCGTTATTCCGTTACTCAGACAACGAAAGCCAGCTGGCTTCGGTAATGGCGCACGAAATTTCGCACGTTACCCAGCGCCACCTCGCGCGTGCAATGGAAGACCAGAAGCGTAACGCCCCGCTCACCTGGGTGGGCGCACTGGGCTCTATTCTGCTGGCGATGGCCAGCCCGCAGGCCGGGATGGCGGCCCTGACCGGTACGCTTGCGGGAACGCGTCAGGGGATGATCAGCTTCACCCAGCAAAACGAGCAGGAAGCTGACCGCATCGGCATTCAGGTTTTACAGCGCTCCGGCTTTGACCCGCAGGCCATGCCGAGCTTCCTGGAAAAACTGCTCGACCAGGCACGGTATTCTTCCCGTCCGCCGGAAATTTTGCTCACCCACCCGCTGCCGGAAAGCCGTCTCTCGGACGCACGCAACCGTGCCAACCAGATGCGCCCGGTGGTCGTGCAGTCTTCGCAGGACTTCTACATGGCGAAAGTAAGAACGCTCGGCATGTACAACTCCGGACGTAACCAGCTCACCAGCGATCTGCTGGATACCCTGGCGAAAGGCAACGTGCGGGAAAAAAATGCCGCGCAGTATGGTCAGGCGCTACAGGCGATGGAAGCCAGTAAATACGACGAGGCGCGTAAAGCGCTGCAGCCGCTGCTGGCAGCCGACCCGAACAATCCGTGGTATCTCGATCTCACGACGGATATCGATCTGGGGCAGAAGAAAGCCACTGATGCGATTAACCGCCTGAAAGGGGCGAAAGACATACGGACCAACCCGGTGCTGCAGCTTAACCTGGCGAACGCTTATTTGCAGGGCGGTCAGCCTGCGCAGGCCGTGACCATTCTGAACCGCTACACGTTTAACAATAAAGACGACCAGAACGGCTGGGAGCTGCTCGCTCAGGCGCAGGGGCAACTGGGTAACCGCGATCAGGAACTGGCGGCGCGTGCTGAAGGGCTGGCGCTGGCGGGCCGTCTCGATCAGGCTATTTCCCTGCTCAGCAGCGCCAGCTCGCAGGTGAAGCTCGGCAGCCTGCAGCAGGCCCGCTACGACGCGCGTATCGACCAGCTGCGCGGCCTGCAACAACGCTTTAAGCCGTACGAGAAGATGTAATAAAGGAGAAGTCATGACAGACGCGGTAAAAATTTACCATAACCCTCGCTGCTCCAAGAGCCGCGACACCCTCAGCCTGCTGAAATCTAACGGCATCGACCCGGAAGTGGTGCTGTATCTGGAGACGCCGCCGGACGCGCAGACGATCCGCGAGCTGCTGCACATGCTGGGGATGGGCAGCGCGCGCGAACTGATGCGTCAGAAAGAGGATCTGTATAAATCGCTTAATCTGGATGACAACCGCCTCACCGAGGCTGAGCTGGTACAGGCGATGGTCGACAATCCAAAGCTGATTGAGCGCCCGATTGTGGTGGCGAACGGCAAGGCGCGCATTGGCCGTCCGCCGGAAGATGTGCTCGAAATTCTCTAGTCCCTACGCCGCAGCGCTTCCAGAAACGCCTGCGGCGTACTCTCTCCCAGCTTTTTCTGCGTTTTGCCCCGGTTATAAAACTCGCACAGCGCGATCAACACCCCTCCCGCCGGTTCATCATTCACGCGAGGAATAACATCGCCTAATGGCACCGCTACCTGAAGCGCGTTGTGTTTTTGGGGATGCGTTTTGACAGCCACATCTTTTGCAGCCTCCGTCAGCTCAAAACCAAAAGTCTCAATAGATTGTATATTAGCCGGACAGTCATCAAGCAGCGCCCGCGTCCAGGTATTGAGCAACTGGGGCGACAGTCCCGCATAGAGCCGGGCATAACACCAGCCGCTCACTGGTTCGCGCGCCCAGAGCAGGTGTTGTTCACCCCCATCGTCCATGTGCAGGGATAGAGGCAGATGATGGAGCATCAGCGTATGCGGCCGCATGCCAGCCTTCAGCGCTTTTATTCCCTGCAATGGCCCCCCTTTTAGCTTCGCGGAGGCCGGTTTGAGATAGCGATTCAGCGTTGCCCTTGAAACGCGGATCCCCAGCACGTCGTTAACCATCTGCAGCAGTTCATCTAACGGCGCCCCTGAGATGTCGCGCAGCGCATTCACCAGCGCCACCTGCTCCTGTCTCAATGCTTTGTGTATCACTTTTGGCGTGGTGTGGTTATCCGAAACCTGGTCGCGGTTGCGCCAGCGCCTGACGGTCGTGACCGAGATCCCCAGCTCAATGGCAAGCTCTCTGTCGCTTTTATCTGACTGTTGCAGATAGCGGCGGATGCGCGGCGTGGTGGTCGCATTGGCATGCAGTTTAATTTCCATCGCAACAATTCCGTTAACTAATCATATGAGATTTATATAACACAGGCGATTGCTTTGTGACCGATTTCACCTTTCGCTCGCCGCGCTTCACTGATAATCCACAGACATAACATAAACAACACCCCTCAATCTTGTACGGAGTTCACAATGAACAATGTTCTGGGATTTCTTGAAGCAAAACTGATGCCCCTGGCGGCGAAAACGGCCCAGCAGCGTCATCTCGGGGCCATTCGCGGTGCCTACGTGTCATTCATGCCGTTTATTATCGTCGGCTCCATTCTGCTGGTTATCTCCTCCTTCCCTAACCAGGCCTATCAGCAGTTTATGTCTCAGGCCTTTGGCGAGAGCTGGAGCGCGATTATTGAAATTCCATTCAACGCGGTGTTCTCCACCATGTCGCTGTTCATCAGCTTTCTGGTCGCCTTCCGCCTGGCGGAACACTACGGCGAGGACCGCATCTCCTGCGGCATTCTGGCGCTGGTCGCGTTTCTGATCCTGACGCCATTTATTAAGGTGGCGGAAAACGGCGGTATTACCGTGATGCCGGTGGAGTGGATTGGCAGCAAAGGATTGTTCGTGGCGATGATCGGCTCGCTGCTCTGGACGGAGCTGTTCTGCTGGCTGAAGCGCAAAAATCTGGTCATTAAAATGCCGGATGGCGTGCCTCCTGCGGTGCAGGAGTCGTTCGCGGCGCTGATCCCCGCCCTGCTGGTGATGATTCTGGTGCTGGGTATCCGCATCGTCTTCGAAAACACTCACTACAACACCATCCACCAGTTTATTTATGAAGTGGTTGCTACCCCGGTGCGCCACTACGGTACCTCCTATTTCGGTGCGCTGATGACGGTATTCAGCATCACCATTCTCTGGTCAGTGGGCATTAACTCCGGCTCGATGATTAACGGCATCATTCGTCCGCTGTGGATGGAAAATCAGACCGACAACATCGCCGCGATCCAGGCGGGAACGACGCCGCCGCACATTATCACGGAACAGTTTTTTGACATGATCTGGATGGGCGGCGCGGGTGCTACGCTGTCGCTGGTAATTGCGATGCTGATTTTCGCGCGCAGTAAAAACATGCGCGAAGTGGCGCGCCTCGGCGCCGGGGCGTCGGTGTTTAACATCAACGAGCCGATTCTGTTTGGCCTGCCGGTGATCATGAACCCGATCATGCTTATTCCGTTCAACCTGGTGCCGCTGGTGCTGGTCACCGTGCAGTATGCGGCGATGAAGATTGGCGCGGTCGCTGTCACCACCGGGGTGTTTATTCCCTGGACGCTGCCGCCGGTGATCAGCGGTTTTATCGTCACCGGACACCTGAGCGGCAGCGTGATGCAGCTAATCAACCTGCTGATTGGCGCCATGCTGTACCTGCCTTTCATGCGTATCGTGGACAAACAGTACCGCGCGGCGGAAATTGCCACCGTTACGCAAACCGACACCACCCTTGCAAAACAGGAGTAAAGCATGTGGGGAATTATCGCAACCTGGCGAATGGCGCTTGAAGGGGTAACGGAATCTGCGTCTGCCCTGGCGGCGGGAAAACCGGTCGCTACGGCGGTGGTTGATGCCGTCGCCGCCGTCGAAGACTTTCCGTTTTATAAATCCGTCGGCTACGGCGGGCTGCCGACCGAAAACGGCGAAGTCGAGCTGGACGCGGCATTCATGGACGGCGACACGCTGGCGTTCGGTGCCGTGGGGAACCTGGTGGATATCGCCAACCCGGTGCGCGTGGCACACGCGCTCAGCCGCCAGCGCTACAACAGCCTGCTGGTCGGCCAGGGCGCGCGTGAATGGGCGCTAAGTCAGGGCTTTGCCGACAAAAGCATGCTCACCGAACGGGCTATGCAGCACTACCGCAAACGCTGCCGCGAGACGCTGGATAAAGGCTTAAGCCCGTACGACGGACACGACACCGTCGGCATTATCGGCCTCGATAAACAGGGGTCGATGAGCGTTGCCACCTCCACCAGCGGCCTGTTTATGAAAAAACGCGGCCGCATTGGGGATTCGCCGATTATCGGCTCCGGCTTTTACTGCGACAGCGAAACCGGCGCGGCCACCGCTACGGGCGTCGGTGAAGATCTGATGAAAGGCTGCACGAGCTACGAAATCGTTCGTCGCATGGCGCAGGGTATGACGCCGCAGCAGGCGGCAGACTCCGTGGTGTTCGAGCTGGAAGACAAGCTGATGTCGCGCTTCGGTCGCGTGGGCGATCTCTCCGTGGTGTGCATGAACAGCAGGGGCGAATTTGGCGCCGCCACTAACATCAAAACCTTCTCGTTTGTGGTGGCGACGGCCCGTCAGCCCCTCACCGTTTTTCGTACCGAGCGCCTGCGGGAGAAAACGCACTATCACGCCGTGGACGAAGAGTGGATGCAGGCCTACGCCGCGCGGATCCGCGCACCGATTGAGGAGTCATGATGATTGCGTATCAGTTTATCACCGCACTTTCTGACGCGAAGCCGCGAAGCCATTTAATCGCCCGCGTCTCCTGTGCGCAGTTGCCGCAAACCGCGCTTGTTGCGGAAATGCGTGACTCTGACGGCATCGCGGACACCCGCTTTGGCTGCGCGCCCTTTGCGCGCATCACCCTGCTGCCGGATGCGCTCTGGCATGACGCGCTCACTGAAGGCCTGCTTGCCGCCCTGCGACCGCTGTTTGCCTCTCCCGTCAGCGCAGATATCGTGCTGGACGCAACAAATATCGACGACGTCGTGCTGGCGCAGGTGCTGCGTTTTCTCTTTAATCAGGCGCACAGGCTGAGCGATTTACAGCTGAAAAAAACCAGTGAGTGCGTTCGTATTAAGCACATCACCGCCCTCTGCCTGCCGGAACAGCAGGCGAAGCTGGAAACAATTTTCCGCCAGCAGCAGGCCATCGCTCACGGCATGGTCGCAGCGCGTCGCCTGGCGGATATACCCTCCGATCGCTGTACGCCGCAGTTTATGGTCGAAGAGGCGCAAAAACTGTGTGCCGCCTACCCTGCCCTGCGCTGCGAGGTGCTGAACGAAAAGGCTATTGTTGAGCAAGGTCTTGGGCTGCTGAACGCCGTCGGCAAAGGGGCGACCTGTCCGCCACGTCTGCTGGCTATTCATTATGACGGCGTTTCTGACGGCCCGGTGCGCTGCTACGTAGGTAAAGGCATCACCTTCGATACCGGCGGCCTGTGGCTGAAGGAAGGCGCAGGCATGTACACCATGAAATACGACATGTGCGGTGCGGCCAACGTGCTGGGGCTGATGCTGACCGTAGCAGAGCTGGCGCTGCCCGTACGCATCATGGGCGTGCTGGCGCTGGCGGAAAACGCCATCGGCCCGGACGCCATGCAGCCCGGCTCGGTAGCAACGGCCTGCAACGGCATGACGGTTGAAATCAACAACACCGATGCCGAAGGCCGACTGGTGCTGGCGGATGCCATCGCCTGGGCCAGCCAGCGCCATCCGCAGGCGCGCTATATCATTGATATGGCGACCTTAACCGGTGCGGTGGTGAAAGCGCTGGGGTATGAGCTGAGCGGGCTGATGACGCAGGATGAACCGCTGCGCGAAGCGTTGACGGGGGCGGGAAAACGGAGCGGTGACGAAGTGTGGTCCCTGCCGCTGGACGCGCGGCTGAAAAAGCAGACCGACAGCGCGATTGCCGATCTGTGCAACACGCCAACCAACAATGCGGCAATCAGCGCGTCGGCGGCGTGGCTGCTGCACCATTTTTGCCCGCAGACGATCCCGTGGGCGCATCTGGACATCAGCGGCACGGCGCTGTGGCGCGAGAATGGCAGGAGCGTGGCGTCGGGAAGGCCGATTCCGCTGCTGGTGGAGCACTTGCTGGGGGATCTTTAGCCGGGTGACGGCTGCGCCTTACCCGGCCTACAAGGGGAGCGGTTTTCGTAGGCCCGGTAAGGCGTAGCCGCCACCGGGCAAAAAACTCAAAGCTTAAGAATATCTTTCACAAACGGAATGGTCAGCTTGCGCTGGGCGGTAATGGAGGCGCGATCGAGCTGATCGAGCGTATCAAACAGGGTGCGCATCTCGCGGTCCAGACGCTTGAGCAGGAAACGGCCCACGTCTTCCGGCAGCTCAAAGCCGCGCTGCTTTGCTCGCAGTTGTAACGCCTGCAGCTTATCTTCATCTGATAGCGGCTGGAGCTTGTAGATTTGTCCCCAGTCCAGACGAGACGCCAGATCCGGCAGCCCAAGATTAAGCTGGCGCGGCGGACGATCGCCGGTGATCAGCAGCCGGGTTTTGCCCGACTCCAGAATGCGGTTGTAGAGGTTAAAGATCGCCATTTCCCACGGCTCGTCCCCCGCCACGCATTCGATATTATCGATGCAGACCAGCGAGAGATGTTCCATGCCCTCAAGCACTTCAGGCACAAACCAGGTACGTTTATCCAGCGGCACATAGCCGACCGCATCGCCGCGCGCAGAAAGCTCGGCACAGGCCGCATGCAGCAGGTGGCTGCGCCCCGCGCCTTCGCGTGACCAGATATAGATGTATCCGCTGTGATCCTGACGCAGCACGTTTTGCAGTGCAGCCAGTAAAGAGGGGTTATCACCCGGCCAGAAACTCGCAAAAGTTTCGTCGTCAGGGAGATAGAGTGGCAGAGAGAGCTGTGCCGGTCCGTTCAGAAATACCTCAACCAGAGATCTTACATAAAATCGGCGATGAGTTTAACACGGAACCCGCCAGGAGAGAACCGGGCGATCCTTCGCCCAGTTAATGGATCAGTGTGGGGCTTTTTCGCTTTCGTCAGCGTCCAGCACCACCTCTTCCGGGCGGATCACCGAGATCAGCTTGAAAATCAGGCTCAGGCCCACGCCCACGATGGTCGCCAGCGCCATGCCCTTCAGCTCGGCCGCACCGATGTGCACCTTCGCGCCGCTCACGCCGATGATCAGGATAACGGAGGTCAGGATCAGGTTTTGCGCCTTGCTGTAATCCACTTTGGATTCAATCAGAACGCGAATACCGGAGGCACCGATCACGCCGTACAGCAGCAGGGAAACGCCGCCCATTACCGGGACCGGGATAATCTGGATCGCTGCCGCCAGCTTGCCCACGCAGGAGAGCAGAATGGCGATGATCGCCGCGCCGCCGATAACCCAGGTACTGTAGACGCGGGTAATCGCCATCACGCCGATGTTTTCACCGTAGGTAGTGTTTGGCGTGGAGCCGAAGAAACCGGAGATGATGGTGGAGAAACCGTTGGCAAACATGGAGCGGTGCAGACCCGGGTCGCGGATCAGGTCGCGCTTCACGATGTTCGCCGTCACCACCAGGTGGCCAACGTGCTCCGCAATTACCACCAGCGCGGCAGGCAGAATGGTGAAAATGGCGAACCATTCAAAGCGTGGGGTGTAGAAGGTTGGCAGCGCGAACCAGTGCGCCTCGGCAATCGGGGTGGTATCCACAACGCCCATGACGAAGGAGAGCGCGTAGCCCGCCAGCACGCCGATCAGGATCGGGATAATCGCCATAAAACCGCGGAACAGCACGGAGCCAAATACCGTCACGCCCAGCGTCACCAGCGAGATGATAATGGTTTTGGAGTCCGGTGACTGGCCGTCCGCAGGCAGCAGGCCGGCCATATTAGCCGCCACGCCCGCCAGCTCCAGGCCGATAACGGCAACGATGGCACCCATCGCCGCAGGCGGGAACATCACGTCCAGCCAGCCGGTACCGGCTTTCTTCACAATGAAGGAAACCAGGCAGAACAGCACGCCGCACATGATAAAGCCGCCCAGCGCCACTTCATACCCCAGCGGCAGCAGCAATAACACCGGCGAGATAAAAGCAAAGCTCGACCCCAGATACGCCGGGATTTTGCCTTTACAGATAAAGAGGTACAGCAGCGTCCCGATGCCGTTGAACAGCAGCACGGTAGCCGGGTTAATGTGAAACAGGATTGGCACCAGCACGGTTGCGCCAAACATAGCGAACAGGTGCTGCAAACTAAGCGGGATAGTCTGTAAAAGCGGCGGTCTTTCACTCACCCCGATAGCACGGCGCGTCATAGTGTTTTCCTCTGTGTAGTATTGTTGGTTTTTATTCAAAAAAAAGCCGACTATCAAAGTCGGCTTATTTATCGTTATTCGATTATTTGGTACCAAAGATCTTATCGCCGGCATCGCCGAGCCCCGGGATGATGTACCCGTGCTCGTTCAGCCCCTGGTCGATAGAGGCGGTGTACAGCTCAACGTCCGGGTGCGCTTTTTCCAGCGCCGCGATCCCTTCCGGAGCAGCAACCAGAACCAGCACCTTAATGCTGCTGCAGCCCGCTTTTTTCAGCAGATCGATGGTGGCGATCATTGAACCGCCGGTCGCCAGCATTGGGTCAACCACCAGCGCCATGCGCTCGTCGATGTTAGAGACCAGCTTCTGGAAGTAAGGTACCGGCTCCAGCGTCTCTTCGTTACGGTAGATACCGACCACGCTAATGCGCGCGCTCGGTACGTGCTCCAGCACGCCTTCCATCATGCCAAGACCGGCACGCAGGATAGGCACTACGGTAATTTTCTTACCTTTGATCTGCTCAACCTGCACCGGACCGTTCCAGCCTTCGATGGTCACTTTTTCTGTTTCCAGATCGGAGGTTGCTTCGTAGGTCAGCAGGCTGCCCACTTCAGAAGCCAGTTCGCGAAAACGCTTCGTGCTGATGTCATGCTCACGCATCAGGCCCAACTTGTGTTTAACGAGTGGGTGTTTCACTTCCACAATCTTCATTCTCTTTCTCCTCTGAGGTGGCATCCGCAAAAAAATCGCGGGATTATACCGCTTTTTTCGGATTGCGCCATACCCAACTTGCTTGACGTGCATCAATCAAAAACAAAAAAACCGGAGGCTGGGCTCCGGCTTGGGTGCGGGGTCTTGCCCGGTGGCGCTGCGCTTACGCGGGCCTACGTGTATTGTAGGTCGGGTAAGCGTTAGCGCCACCCGACAATTAGAGGTTATCGCCGTTGCTCGCAATCACCTGCTTATACCAGTCGAACGATTTTTTCTTGCTGCGGTTCAGGGTGCCGTTACCTTCGTTATCTTTATCGACAAAGATAAAGCCGTAGCGTTTTTTCATTTCGCCCGTTCCGGCAGACACCAGGTCGATACAGCCCCACGGGGTATAGCCCATCAGATCCACGCCATCCTCCACCACCGCTTTTTTCATCTCGCGGATGTGTGCGGAAAGGTAATCGATGCGGTACTGGTCGTTCACCGTGCCGTCGCTCTCCTGCACGTCGATCGCGCCAAAGCCGTTCTCAACGATAAACAGCGGCAGCTGGTAGTGATCCCAGAACCAGTTCAGGGAGTAGCGCAGCCCGACCGGATCAATCTGCCAGCCCCAGTCGGATTTCTGCACGTACGGGTTGGAGACCAGGCTCTTGCTCTCGTCGTAGTCCAGCGCCGGGTTATCTGCCGTCGCTTTGGTGGCGAAAGACATGTAGTAGCTGAACCCGATGTAATCCACGCAACCCTGCTTCAGCGCCGCCTTATCTTCTTCGGTGATATCCAGCGCGAAGCCGCGACGTTCGAAGTAGTTGAGCAGATGCTGCGGATATTTGCCGCGCACGTGAACTTCGGTAAACCAGTAGCGACGGTGCATAGCGTTCATCGCCATCATCATGTCGTCCGGCGCACAGGTCAGCGGGTAGATGGGGCACATGGCAATCATGCAGCCGATCTGCAGCGACGGGTTAATCTCGCGGCCCGCCTTCACCGCCAGGGCGCTGGCCACCAGTTCGTAGTGCGCCGCCTGGAACATCACCGGCTCGCGGTCTTCACCTGGCGCGTACTTCAGCCCGGAGTTGGTAAATGGCGCAAAGTCTTCGTGGAAGTTGGCCTGGTTGTTGATCTCGTTAAAGGTCATCCAGTACTTCACTTTATGCTGGTAGCGCTCAAAAACGACCTTTGCAAAACGCACGAAGAAGTCGATCAGCTTACGGTTGCGCCAGCCGCCGTATTCCGTCACCAGGTGGAACGGCATCTCAAAGTGGGAAAGCGTGATAACCGGTTCGATGCCGTACTTCAGGCATTCGTCGAACAGATCGTCATAGAATTTCAGGCCCGCCTCGTTCGGCTCCAGCTCGTCGCCTTTCGGGAAGATACGCGTCCAGGCGATGGAGGTACGGAAGCATTTGAACCCCATCTCGGCAAAGAGTTTGATGTCTTCTTTATAACGGTGGTAGAAATCGATAGCCTCATGGTTAGGGTAGTTTTTCCCCTCCAGCACGCCGTTGGTGATTTCACGCGGCACGCCGTGGGCGCCCGCGGTCATGACGTCGGCAACGCTTACGCCCTTACCGCCCTCTTTCCAGCCGCCCTCAAGCTGGTGCGCCGCAACGGCCCCACCCCACAGAAAATCTGCTTTGAATCCTGACATTCGCTTTCCCTCATTCTGCGTTATTTTCTGCAAAAACAATTACAGAAACCGGTTTCAGTTCGATGATGTGCAAAGGGGATATTCGTTGCAAGCAGAACGCCGAAACCGGTTTCATTTTCGTGAACGGAGTCAAGTTTGGCTGCATTTGCGGGCTATACAGAAAAAAAGATCCCCACGTCCAGAATAGGCTCGCAAACGTTTGCCTGGACTGTTAGAATTGCGCCGATTTTTCTTACTAGCTATGCAATCGCGTGGGGATTTAAGCCGTGACCAACAAAACTTCTCTCAGCTACAAAGATGCCGGTGTTGATATTGACGCAGGTAATGCGCTGGTTGACCGAATCAAAGGTGTGGTGAAGAAAACCCGCCGCCCGGAAGTGATGGGTGGTCTGGGTGGATTCGGCGCACTGTGCGCGCTGCCGCAAAAATATCGTGAACCTGTTCTGGTCTCGGGTACTGACGGCGTAGGCACCAAGCTGCGCCTGGCGATGGATTTAAAACGTCATGACACGATCGGTATCGATCTGGTTGCGATGTGTGTGAACGACCTGGTGGTTCAGGGCGCAGAGCCGCTGTTCTTCCTCGATTACTACGCGACCGGCAAACTGGATGTGGATACCGCAGCCAGCGTCATTAACGGTATCGCCGAAGGCTGTCTGCAGTCCGGCTGTGCGCTGGTGGGCGGTGAAACCGCTGAAATGCCGGGCATGTACCACGGCGAAGATTATGACGTCGCGGGCTTCTGCGTCGGCGTAGTAGAAAAATCAGAAATTATCGACGGCAGCAAAGTGGCCGATGGCGATGTGCTGATCGCGCTGGCCTCCAGCGGCCCGCACTCTAACGGCTACTCTCTGGTGCGTAAAATCCTCGAAGTAAGCGGCTGCGACCCGCTGACCACCGAGCTGGACGGTAAACCGCTGGCCGACCATCTGCTGGCCCCAACCCGCATCTACGTGAAAAACGTGCTGGAGCTTATCGAGAACGTTGACGTTCACGCTATTGCTCACCTGACCGGCGGCGGCTTCTGGGAAAACATCCCGCGCGTGCTGCCGGACAACACCCAGGCGGTGATCGACGAATCCTCATGGCAGTGGCCAGCCGTCTTTAACTGGCTGCAGACTGCAGGCAACGTGAGCTCTCACGAAATGTACCGTACCTTTAACTGCGGCGTGGGCATGGTTATCGCCCTGCCGGCAAGCGAAGCGGATAAAGCGGTTAAGCTGCTGACCGAGAAAGGTGAAAACGCGTGGAAAATCGGTACGATTAAAGCCTCCGATTCCGAACAGCGTGTGGTCATTGAATGAAAAACATCGTGGTGCTCATTTCCGGCAACGGAAGCAATTTGCAGGCCATCATTGACGCCTGCAAACAGAAGAAAATCAATGGCACCATTCGGGCAGTTTTCAGCAACAAGGCCGACGCGTTCGGCCTTGAGCGCGCGCGGGAAGCGAACATTCCCGCTCACGCGCTGGAAGCCAGCCAGTTCGCCGGACGTGAAGCCTTTGACCGCGAGCTGGTGCAGGAGATTGACGCCTACGCGCCCGACCTCGTGGTGCTGGCGGGCTATATGCGTATTCTGAGCCCGGCCTTCGTCGAACACTACGCCGGTCGACTGCTGAATATTCACCCTTCCCTGCTGCCAAAATATCCCGGCCTGCATACCCATCGTCAGGTGCTGGAAAACGGTGACGAGGAGCACGGTACCTCCGTCCATTTCGTGACCGACGAGCTGGACGGTGGCCCGGTGATCCTGCAGGCGAAAGTCCCGGTCTTTGACGGCGACAACGAAGACGACGTGACCGAACGCGTGCAGACGCAGGAGCACGCCATTTACCCGCTGGTGGTAAGCTGGTTTGTCGACGGGCGTCTCGAAATGCGCGACGGCGCAGCCTGGCTGGATGGCGTGAAGTTGCCCCCGCAGGGTTATGCGGCCGAAGAGTAGTTTGCTATGTCGGGTGGCGCTTCGCTTACCCGATATTCCCTCCCCCAACCCGCTAAATTCCCCAACAAAAAAAATAACTGTCATACTTTTCTGGCACTGTTGGACATATCGTGGAAATGCTCGCCATAATAAGGACGAGACGGATTTACCACGTCCTGTGATTGAACTGGAGTGTGAGCTGTAATGGGTCAGGAAAAGTTATATATCGAGAAAGAGCTAAGCTGGTTAGCATTTAACGAACGTGTACTCCAGGAAGCGGCAGACAAAAGTAACCCGCTGATCGAACGCATGCGTTTTTTAGGCATTTATTCCAACAACCTGGATGAGTTCTACAAGGTTCGCTTTGCCGAGCTGAAAAGACGAATCATCATCAGCGAAGAACAGGGCTTAAACTCGCACTCGCGGCATCTGCTGGGCAAAATCCAGTCCCGCGTGCTGAAAGCCGATCAGGAATTTGACGGCCTGTATAACGAACTGCTGCTGGAGATGGCGCGCAATCAAATCTTCCTGATTAACGAACGTCAGCTTTCCGTTAACCAACAAAACTGGCTGCGCCACTACTTTAAACAGTACCTGCGCCAGCACATTACCCCGATTCTCATCAACCGCGAAACCGATCTGGTGCAGTTCCTGAAGGATGACTACACCTACCTGGCGGTGGAAATTATTCGCGGTGAATCCATCCGTTATGCCCTGCTGGAGATCCCGTCCGACAAGGTGCCGCGCTTTGTGAACCTGCCGCCGGAAACCCCGCGCAGACGCAAGCCGATGATCCTGCTGGATAACATCCTGCGCTACTGTCTGGACGACATTTTCAAAGGCTTCTTCGATTACGATGCGTTAAACGCCTACTCGATGAAGATGACCCGTGACGCCGAATATGACCTGGTGCACGAGATGGAAGCCAGCCTGATGGAGCTGATGTCCTCCAGCCTGAAACAGCGCCTGACGGCCGAGCCGGTGCGCTTTGTCTATCAGCGCGACATGCCGGACGCCATGGTGGAGATGCTGCGCGAGAAGCTAACCATTTCGCGCTATGACTCCATCGTGCCGGGTGGCCGTTACCACAACTTTAAAGACTTCATTGGCTTCCCGAACGTTGGCAAAGCCAATCTGGTGAACAAACCGCTGCCGCGCCTGCGTCATATCTGGTTCGATAAGTTCCGCAACGGATTCGACGCCATCCGCGAGCGCGACGTGCTGCTCTACTACCCGTACCACACCTTTGAACACGTGCTGGAGCTGCTGCGTCAGGCCTCGTTCGACCCGAACGTGCTGGCGATCAAAATCAACATCTACCGCGTGGCAAAAGATTCCCGCATCATCGACGCGATGATCCACGCGGCACACAACGGCAAAAAAGTCACCGTGGTGGTTGAGCTGCAGGCGCGCTTCGACGAAGAGGCGAACATTCACTGGGCGCGCCGCCTGACGGAAGCGGGCGTGCACGTGATCTTCTCCGCGCCGGGTCTGAAAATTCACGCCAAGCTGTTCCTGATCTCGCGTAAAGAGGGTGATGACGTGGTGCGCTATGCCCACATCGGCACCGGGAACTTTAACGAAAAAACTGCGCGGATTTATACCGACTACTCGCTCTTAACCGCTGACGCCCGCATTACCAACGAAGTGCGCCGGGTCTTTAACTTTATCGAAAACCCGTACCGCCCGGTGAGCTTCGACTATCTGCTGGTCTCACCGCAGAACTCGCGCCGCCTGCTGTACGATATGATCGATAAAGAGATCGCCAATGCCCAGAAAGGCTTGTCGTCCGGCATCACGCTGAAGCTTAACAACCTGGTCGATAAAGGGCTGGTGGACAGGCTGTACGCGGCGTCCAGCTCCGGCGTGCCGGTAAACCTGCTGATCCGCGGCATGTGCTCGCTTATTCCGGAACTGGAAGGCATCAGCGACAATATTCGCGTTATCAGCATCGTTGACCGCTACCTGGAGCACGATCGGGTCTATATTTTCGATAATGCGGGCGATAAGCAGGTCTATCTCTCTTCGGCAGACTGGATGACGCGCAATATTGACTATCGAATTGAAGTCGCGACGCCGCTGCTGGATCCGCGTCTGAAACAGCGTATCCTCGATATTATCGAGATCCTGTTCAGCGATACGGTGAAGGCGCGCTATATCGACAAAGAACTCAGTAACCGCTACGTACCGCGCGGCAACCGCCGTAAAGTGCGGTCACAGCTGGCGATTTACGACTATATCAAATCACTCGAGCAACCCGATTAACCTATGCCGATAAATGATAAGACCCCACGCCCGCAGGAATACGCCGCGGTCGATCTTGGCTCTAACAGTTTTCACATGGTCATCGCCCGTGAGGTGGATGGCGCGCTGCAGATCATCGGTCGTCTGAAGCAGCGCGTACACCTGGCGGATGGGCTTGATGAGCGCAGCATGCTCAGCGAAGAGGCGATGGAGCGCGGTTTAAACTGCCTGTCGCTGTTTGCCGAACGCCTGCAGGGCTTCTCGCCCTCCAGCGTTTGCATCGTGGGCACCCACACGCTGCGCCAGGCGCTGAACGCGCCGGAGTTCCTCAAGCGGGCCGAAAAAGTGATCCCCTACCCGATTGAGATCATCTCCGGAAACGAGGAGGCGCGTCTGATTTTCATGGGTGTTGAACATACCCAGCCGGAAAAAGGGCGCAAGCTGGTGATCGACATCGGCGGTGGTTCTACGGAGCTGGTGATCGGCGAAGACTTTGAGCCGCGCCTGGTGGAGAGCCGTCGCATGGGCTGCGTCAGCTTCGCGCAGATGTACTTCCCCGGCGGCACCATTACCCGTGAAAACTTCCAGCGGGCGAAAATGGCTGCGATCCAGAAGCTGGAGAATCTGGCCTGGCAGTACCGCATTCAGGGCTGGAACGTGGCGCTGGGCGCGTCGGGCACCATCAAGGCGGCGCATGAAGTGCTGCTGGCGATGGGTGAAAAAGACGGTTTTATCACGCCTGAACGCCTGACCCTGCTGACCGAAGAGGTGCTGAAGCATAAAAGTTTTGACGCCCTAAGCCTGCCGGGGCTTTCCGACGAGCGTAAGGCAGTCTTCGTGCCGGGCCTGGCTATTCTCTGCGGCGTGTTTGACGCCCTGGCGATTAAAGAGCTGCGCCTTTCCGACGGCGCGCTGCGTGAGGGGGTGCTGTATGAAATGGAGGGCCGCTTCCGCCATCAGGACATTCGCAGCCGCACCGCGCAGAGCCTGGCCAACCAGTACAACATCGACCGCGAGCAGGCGAAGCGCGTGCTGGAAACCACGGTGCAGATGTACGAGCAGTGGCAGGAGCAGAACCCCAAGCTGGCGCACCCGCAGCTTGCCGCGCTGCTGAAATGGGCCGCGATGCTGCACGAGGTGGGGCTGAACATCAACCACAGCGGGATGCACCGCCATTCAGCGTATATTCTGCAAAACAGCGATCTGCCCGGCTTCAACCAGGAGCAGCAAACCATGATGGCGACCCTGGTGCGCTATCACCGTAAAGCCATCAAGCTCGACGATCTGCCGCGCTTCACGCTGTTTAAGAAAAAGCAGTTCCTGCCGCTTATTCAGCTGCTGCGCCTGGGCGTGCTGCTGAACAATCAGCGTCAGGCCACCACCACACCGCCGACGCTGAAGCTGAAAACCGACGATCACCACTGGACGCTGAGCTTCCCGCACGACTGGTTCAGCCAGAACGCGCTGGTCCTGCTGGACCTGGAAAAAGAGCAGCAGTACTGGGAAGCGGTCACCGGCTGGATGCTCAAAATCGAGGAAGATAGCGCCGACGTCGCCGCGTAACGGCTCAGGCGTCCGCCGTGGACGCCTCTGCTTCCAGCAGTGACTCAAGCGGTGCCGGTCTGCCAATCAGATAGCCCTGCACATAATCAATCCCTAGCGCGTGCACCGCGCTACGTATCTCTTCGGTCTCGACATATTCCGCCACCACCAGCATCTTCTTCATGCGCGCCAGATGACAGATAGAGGCCACAATCTGGTAATCCAGACTGTTGTTGACGATATTGCGGATGAAATCGCCGTCGATTTTGAGAATGTCCGCATCCACGCTTTTCAGCCGCGCATAGCTCGCATAGCCGGTACCAAAATCATCGATCGCAATGCGTACCCCCATTTTCTGCAGCTGCCGCAGGATGTGGAGCCCCTGCTCCGCGTTGCAGAAGGTGCTGCACTCCGTCACTTCAAAGATCAGCTGCCACGGCTCAATGGCATATTTCGCCAGCAGGCGACTCACCTCAAGCGGGAACTGCACCCGACACACCGTTGAAGGGGCCAGATTAATGGCAAAGCGCTGGCCGGGCAGCCGTTCGCGATGCGCGGCGAGGAAGCGCAGCGTATGCTCCAGCACCCACAAATCTACCCGCGAAGAGAGGCCAAACTCCTGGGCTATCGGCAGGAATTGTTCAGGGGAGATCAACAGCCCGTTTGCATCAGTCATCCGCAGCAAGACCTCATGATACCTATCGCCACGCAGGCCGCGTACGGGCTGAACGAGCAGCGTGAATGCGTTGTTATCCAGCGCACGCTGCAGGCGACTCATCACCGCGACTTTATCCTTCAGGCTACGCTGCAGATGGACGGCGCCGCGCTGCTGAAGATTTTCCGGGTGGTTAGAGGAGAGCGATAGATCGGCCACCACCCCCAGCTCACCCAGCACCAGATAGAGGTGGTTAACCGGCGAACGCACATAGCAGTAGCTCACCCCCACCTGCGGCTGCAGCGGCATGCCGTCCCAGACAAAGCGGAACTGCTTGATGTGCTCGTCCAGGGTTTCAATCCGCTGCTGGTGCGATTCGGCGTTAAGGCGAACCGCCATGTCACAGCCCGTCAGGTGATAGACCTGCTCATTGGGCTGGAGCGTGCCGTTAATCCATTGCGCCAGCTGCTGTTTGTACTGAATGCGCAGTAACACGCCATAGTTACGGCCCAGAATTTCAAGCTCCGGAACGCGGAGTAAACAGAGCGCCGACCACGGGTTTTTCGCCAGATCGCGCGAGAGCGCCCGCAGGTTAGGCATATGCAGAACCGGGTCGAGCAGCGCCAGCCTGCGGGAGCGTTTGTTCACCGCCCGCTGCCGGGTCGCCAGCATCGACATGTAGATCACCACAAACGAGAAGACCAGATAGCTGGAAGAGGTGATTGCCAGCTGAATGTCGTACCCCTGGTTCACGGGGATATAGCGGTAAAAATAGTGAATAGACACCAGCAGTATCGGGATCCAGATAAGCGAAATCAGCTTATAGCCAAAGCGCATCGCTCCCCAGAGCATCACCGGCATCAGCAGCGACAGGGTGTAGTTAGTGGTGAAAATCGAACTGTTTTCATTCATCGGCAGCAGCAGGAGCGAAAGCAGCCCGGCAAGCGCAATGGCCCAAATCAGAAACTCAGCGCGCGTCACCTTTTTGTCTATCTGGGTACGGATCTGCGAGATGAGGCTTTTGAGATAGCGCGGATGACGAATCAGGCGGATCAGCAGATAACTTAACGGCACGCCCGTCAGACCGCTGACCAGCAAGGCCTGATAGTTGATCAGCGTGCGAATGTTGAGGGGGTTAAGCCCTGCCAGGCTCTGGCGACTTTCATACACGCCCAGATACACCGCAAACTGAAACAACAGCAGAAACAGCGTCGCGGGGCAGAAGGCCTGCCAGAAGATGCGCTGCGCCATCAACCGTACGTCGCCATACGCCGTCATATTGCGTCTGGGCGCAAACACCCGGTAGCCGCCCCAGCTAAGCACTATAGGGATAATAAAATGGAGCACGCCGGCGACAGTTTCAAACATCCCGACCGACGGGTAATAGCGGATAAACAGCGACAACACGATCCCGGGAAGGGCTTCCAGACCAAAAAACATCATCAGCGAAAGCAAAAACGAGAGCGGTAAATAATAAAGTGCCGCTATCCCGTCGCCCAGATGCGTGAATGTATTCGCCACGCTCAGTACGGGAAGTAAAACCACCGGTAAAATAAGCGGCAATACCCACCAGCGGTGTTGATTCTTTTTCAGGAAAGCAAAAATGTTCATAGATGCCCGGTTAAACCCCTTTTTCTCCAGAAGGAAAATAATGACAGGCATCCAACCTGACCTGGCGCCGCCCGACGACGTGCGGGGCGAACGGTATGGAGGAGGGATTTTAAATATCAGGGCCGGGAATCCGTTGACATAAATCAAACTATTTTACGCAAATAAGCTTTGAACAGCGTTTTTTTGAAATAATTTTCTTCATATTATCAATATGGTAAATGCAAATATTAATTTCAATAACAATAATTAATGTAAACGTTGACGGTTATTTACACATGACGCAATTGACCCTCTCTTTCCGCTGTGCCTTAATATCCCCGTCGCCCAGAAGGGCATGCCCAGGAAAAAGAAGAGTGAGTCAGGCCACGCGTATGCGCAAACGACAACGTTTTAACACCCGGATGACCCGCATTATACTGCTCATCAGCTTTCTGTTTTTCTTTGGCCGCTTCGTTTACTCTTCCATCGGCGCCTGGTATCACCATCAGGACAAAATCCAGTCGCAGCAGTCCAGCCTGAACGTCGACGCCGCTGACCGCTAGCCCTGCGATGGGTTTTGCACCAGCCGAATAATCCCCGCGATCCCTTTGCTGAGGATCTTGTCCTGCCGCATCACGATGGCGAGCTGGCGCTGCAGCACGGGCGTGAGCGACATGACGCAGAGCCCTTCACGGTCAGCGTCATGCTCAACCGCCATTCGCGGAACGATACTGTAGCCGAGCCCCACCCGAACCATACGCTTAATCGCCTCAATGCTGCCAAGCTGCATCACCGGCGCGATCGCTAACCCATTGGCCGCAAACCAGCCATCAATGAGCGCCCGGGTACCGCTGCCAGACTCAAAGGCGATCAGCGGCTGGGCATGGAGCGCCTCCGGGGTTAACTCCCTGAAAGCATCCTGCTGTTCCCGCGACGCGATAAAAACAAACTCCTCGTCCATCACCGGCATAACGTCCAGCGCTCTGCCGCTGACCGGCAGCGTCACCAGCCCCATATCGAGACGGTTCTCTTCAATGGCCCTGACGATATCGAGGGTGTTGCCCGTTGTTACGCCCACCCGCAGGAGCGGATAGTCGCGGCGCAGCTGCTCCAGCAGGGGCGGCAGAAGGTGGATACAGGCCGTCGCCCCCGTGCCAAGAGTAATGGTCCCGCTGACATCGTGGCTGAACGCGCTCACGGACCGCAGGGTTTCGTCCACAACCTGCTGAATGCGCTCTCCGTGAACCAGCAGTGACTCTCCTGCCGCCGTGGCCTTAATGCCCCGCCCGGTACGCTCCACCAGCCGCGTTTGCAGAAACTGCTCCAGCTGACGTATTTGCAGACTAACGGCGGGCTGGGAAATGCCCAGCAGATCCGCCGCCGCCGAAAAGCTGCCGCGCTGGATCACCAGACGGAACGTCGCGAGATAGCCAAGGTTAAGCGTCGTCATTCAAAGTTTCTCTTATACAGCGCATAAGGTTGCAGGCCTGCCAGCACAATACCGCGCTCGCTATGCTCAGGACAACTGCATAACGGAATGAAAAACAATGGAAACACCTGCCCTGCCTCGTCGCCTTGCCCTTACTGCCGGATGTAATCAGCTTATCAACTGGGGGATCTCGTTTTATCTGCCCGGCACCTTTGCGCGGGCAATTTCGGCCGACCGGGGGTGGTCAGCGCCGCAGATTTACCTCGGCCTGACGCTGGCGATGCTGGTGATGGCCGCGGTCTCCCCTTTCGTCGCCCGTCTGCTGGCACGCTTTGGCGGACAGAAAGTGGTAATGGGCGGAACGCTGCTGATCGCCGCAAGCTGCGCCGGTATGGCGTATACCCGGACGCTGTCTGGCTGGTACGGCGCCTGGCTACTGTGCGGCATCGGGATGCGTCTGTCGCTGTACGATGCGCTGTTCGCCGCGCTGGTCAACCTCTACGGGCAGCAGGCGCGAAGAACGATCTCACGCGTCACGCTGGCGGGCGGGCTGGCGTCTGCCGTCTTCTGGCCGCTGGGCGATTGCCTGCTGCACATCATGAGCTGGCAGGACGCGTTACGCATTTATGCCCTGCTTGGCCTGCTGAGCGCAGTGCTGATCCGCACGCTTCCCCGGCAGCGGTTGACGGAAAACACGAAGGCCATCGCGCCGCCCCTGCGCAACGAGCGGCGTAACGCCTGGCTTTATGCGGCCTTCATCGCCCTTATCACCTTTGTCTCTAACGGCACCTCCACCCATCTGCCGGAGTTTATTGCCCACTTTGGCCTGCCGGTCGCCATCGGCATGCTGTGGGGGATCGGCCAGACGGGCGCGCGCTCGCTGGAGGTGCTGGCAGGCGGCCGCTTAACCCCCTTCAAACTCACGCTCTTCACCGCCCTCGCCATGCCGCTCTGCTTTATTCTGGGGATGAGCAGCCCCCTCTTTGCGTGGTGTGCGGCCGGGTTTGTGCTGGGCTACGGCGCCATCAACGGGCTGGTCACCATAGTAAAAGCCACGCTGCCACTGGAGCTGTTTAGCACGGAAAGCTATGCCCGCCGCACGGGTATGCTGCTTATCCCGGGCCAGCTGATGGCCGCAGCCGCACCGTTTGCCTATGCGTGGCTGAACAAAACGCTGGGGATCGCGGGTGCAATGGGAGTGTCGACGGGGTTAACGCTGGTGATTGCCGGGCTGGCGATAGCGATCGTGCGACATCCCGGTAGGCAAACTGTATCGCACTGTATCCCGCGCGACGCGCTGACAAACGGGTACAAAACGCCCCCTCCGGCAAATATCTCCGATACATAAAAATGGTTTTCTTTCCCTGTCGTCATTCAGAACTGATGAGGAGAGAACCATGATTCGTCGTTACGCAATTTTACCCCTGCTCGTCCTGGCCTCTGTAACACATGCCCAGGCCACGCCGCTGGACAACCTGAGCGCCGCGGACGTTAACGGCCCTGCCGCCGTTGCGCCGGTGGAACACCCGCAGCCGCCCGCCAGGCTGATCGTCGATCCCCCGCTCCCGGGCCCGCTGAGCAAAGGCGCGGTGTTTATTCAGTACCGGGCCGAAAACCTGCGCATCGAGCCGGTATTCGGCCCCGAGGCGCTCAAGGTGACCCCGCGCATCGGGCACATTCACGTGGTGGTGGACGGCGCGCCGTGGCACTGGGCTGACGCCAGCGGCGAGCCGGTGATCCTTGTGGGGCTGCCCGCCGGCAAGCACAAGGTAACGATCATCCTGGCTGACCCGACGCACAAGCCGCTCGACCACAAAACCATTGAATTTACCGTCCCGCCCCACGCGGCGATCCACCATTTTTAAGGAGTCTGAACATGAAAGCACTGTCTGTACTGACGGCGGGCCTGCTGGCGCTTTCTGCCAGCGCCTTCGCGGAAAATAAAACCAGTGTCGTGCTGGTGCACGGCGCGTTTGCCGACGGCAGCAGCTGGAATAAGGTGATAACCCTTCTGCAGAAACAGCACGCAGAGGTCATTGCCGTCCAGCTCCCGCTCACCTCCCTTAAGGATGATGTTGCCGCCACAAAACGGGCCATCGCCCGGGCGCATGGCGACGTGGTGCTGGTAGGCCACTCCTGGGGCGGCACCGTGATTAGCGAGGCGGGCAACGATGCACGGGTAAAATCGCTGGTCTATGTGGCGGCGTTCGCGCCGGATTCCGGCCAGTCGACGGCGGATCTGGCAGGTAGCTTCCCTCCGCCGCCGGGTAGCGCGGGCATCGCTAAAACGGCGGACGGCTATTTATACCTGCCGACAGAAGCCGTCAGGAAGGACTTCGCGCCTGACGTGAAGCCGGGTGAACAAAACGCTATCGCGGCCACGCAGGGGCCCATTAAGGCCGATGCGTTTGGTGAAAAGGTGACTCACGCGGCGTGGCATGATAAACCGAGCTGGTTTGTGGTCAGCAAGCATGACCGGATGATCAACCCCGACCTGGAACGTGCGATGGCGAAGGCGATACATGCGAAAACCACCGAGGTGGCCGCGAGCCACGTGTCGATGGTGAGTCAGCCGGAGGCCATCGCCCGGACGATTGAGCAGGCGAGGCGGACGCACTGAGGACAATTCGCCCGGCGGCGCTACGCTTGCACAAACCTACGATTTCGTAGGCCGGGTAAGCGCAGCGCCACCCGACAAGAAAGGCCGTCTCAGCCCCCCCTCTCTGCGGGATAATCGCGATTAATCCACGCGTGGTCCTCTTCCCAGGTGAACATCCATTTGCGCACCGGACCGGCCATCACGTTGAGGTAGTAGCTGTCATACCCGGCCATCGTCGCCACCGGATGATACCCCTTCGGCACCATCACCACGTCACGGTTGTAGACCGCCATACACTCATCCAGCGTTCTGTCGTCAGTGTAGACGCGCTGCATGCAGAACCCCTGCTCCGGGTTGAGGCGATGGTAGTAGGTCTCCTCCAGGTAGGTCTCCTGCGGCGGGTTATCCGTGTCATGCTTGTGGCTCGGGTACGAGCTGGTACAGCCCTCGTTAGTCCAGACCTCCACCACCAGCAGGCTGTCGGCGGGCTTGTCTTCCGGCAGAATGTTGTGCACGTAGCGCTGGTTGTGCCCCTTGCCGCGCGCTTCAGCGTCGATATCCTGCGGGGCAATCAGCCGCGTCGGGTACGAGCCCTTGCCCGGCGCGGCGCAGACCGCCAGCTCCAGCCCCGTCAGCGCCTTCACCTGCACCGTCTCCTGCGGGGTGACGTATACCGCCCACGGTTTGATGCGCTCGAAGGGGCTCATCCGCTCTCCGATATCGTTAAACTGCGCGGAAGGAGTGGTGATAGAGGCGCGCCCGGCGACCAGCACCAGGCAGCGCTCTTCCCTGACGGCGGGCAGCGTCAGCGTCTGCCCCTCCTGCAGCTCATACGCCTCAAACCCGACGTACCCCCACCCTGCGCGTTCCGGGGTGACGGACTGAGTGCGCCCCTCCGCGTTCGGCTGCTGCCAGCGTGATAACAGACGTGACATGTCACCTCCTCAAATAAGCCCGGCGTCGCGCGCCAGGCGGCTCAGGTTGTTATACCCCAGACGAGCGTAGGTCAGCGGATGGGCAATCGCCGGATCCTGCTCGGCCTCCACCACCAGCCAGCCGCGATAGTCCTGCGCCTTCAGCAGACTCATGATCGGCGGGTAATCGACGCAGCCGTCGCCCGGCACGGTAAACACGCCGCTCAGCACCGCATCGAGGAAGCTGGTTTTGCGGTTTTTCACGTCCGCCAGCACGTCGGCGCGCACGTCTTTGCAGTGAACGTGGTTGATGCGCGACGCCCAGCGCTGCGCCACCGACAGCGGATCGGCCCCGGCAAAGGTCAGGTGACCGGTGTCCAGCAGCAGTCCCACCGCCTCTCCGGTGTGGGTCATCAGGTTGTCCACGTCTTCGTCGGACTCAATCACCGTACCCATGTGATGATGGTAAGCAATCTGGACTCCCTGTTGCTGCGTGTAGCGGGCAAATTCGGTGAGCTTCTCGCCGTACTCCTTCCAGCGCGCCTGAGGGAAGCGCGGACGCAGATGCACCGGGGTCTGCTGCTCGCCGTGAATGCAGCCGCTCACTTCCGCAAAGACCAGCACCTTCGCCCCCAGCTCGCGCAGCAGCGTCAGGTGCGGCTGCACGGCGGCGATCTCCGCCTCCACGCTGCGCTCCAGCAGGCGGCCGGAGTACCAGCCGGAGACCAGCTGCAGGTCGTGGCGCTGCAAAATCGGGCCAAGCAGGCGCGCTTCGCGCGGAAATTTGTTGCCCAGCTCGAAGCCGGCAAAACCGGCCTCTTTCCCTTCGCTCAGGCAGGTCTCCAGCGAGGTTTCCGCGCCGAGGGAAGGCAGATCGTCGTTCGTCCACGTCAGCGGGTTAATGCCTAATTGCACACTCATTGTTATCTCCATTATGCGTGTCCGCGCTCGCGCCACCAGGCGATAAGCTGCAGGTAGTTGTCCCGGATGCGCGCCACCAGCTGCGCATCGTCAATATCGTGCTTCAGCCACGCGCGGGAGGCGTCGCCAAACAGCGTGCGCCCCACGGCGAAGCCTTTAACCAGCGGCTGCCCCGCTGCGGCCTTGAAGCCCGCGCGCAGCTGTTCCGCCGGAGCGTCCAGACCGAGGATCACTACCCCGCGGCAGTGCGGGTCCCGGCGTTCGATAATCTCGCCGAGCGCCGTCCAGCCGTCGGCGGAAAGCGGCGGCAGCTTCCACCAGTCCGGGTAAATGCCCAGGTTGTAGAAGCGGGAAATGGCGCGCAGGTAGAGCTCGTCGCTGCGCGGCATGCTGGCGGGCAGGATCACCTCCAGCAGCAGCTCGTGCCCGGACCGGCAGCAGGCGTGGTACACCTCAGCGATTTTCTGCTCCTGCTCCAGGCGCAGGCCGTGGGCGTCTTCCGGGTGGAAGAAGACCAGGCACTTCACCACGTGCTCCTGCGGCCAGCTGATAAGCTGGGTGCCGATGTTGCCGTGCTCCATCTCCAGCGGCCGGGAGCCCGGCAGCTCAATGGGGCGACCAATCCACCACCCTTCCCCGGTGATCGCGTTCAGCGCGTCCTGACCAAAGGTGCCGTCGCACAGCAGGCCGGCTTTGCCCTCAAGCCCGGCGCGGCTCGCCGCCTCGCGGCTGGCCTGCAGGATCAGCTGCTTCAGCGCCGGAATGCGCTTAAGCGACGCGCCGCACTGCATAGCCATATCCTCAAGCTGGCTGCGGTGATCGAAGGCCATGACGCACAGCTCCGGCCATTCGCGGCGGCGGGTGGTGACCCGGTGGAGATGGTTAAGACGCGGGTCAAGATCCGGGCGCGGCACAACCGCAGCGCGGGAGAGATAGTCATCCAGCTCGATTTTGCTCGGCATCGCCGGGGCGCAGCCGTGGCGCGAGACCACCAGCGCGCCGCAGGCGTTGGCGTAGCGGCACGCCTGCTCCCAGCCCTCGTCGTTCAGGTAGCCGCGCAGCAGGCCAGACATAAACGCGTCCCCCGCCCCGAGAACGTTCAGCACCTCCACGCGCACGCCGGTCACCGTCAGGCCGTCGTCCAGCCGGGACGGAATGGCGTCGGTATAGACCGAGCAGCCCAGCGCGCCGCGCTTGCAGACCAGCGTTGCTTCACTGACGGTGCGCACTCGCCCCAGCGCCTGCAGGGTATCCGTGCTGCCGCCCGCAATGTGGAACTCCTCTTCGGTGCCGACAATGACGTCGAAAAGGTGCAGTACCTCCTGCAGCTCGCGGGTGACCTGGTCGGCGGCGATAAAGCGCGTTTCGCCGTCGCCTAAGGAGGTGAGCCCCCACAGCACCGGACGGTAGTCGATGTCCAGCACCGTGCGCACGCCGTGACGGCGGGCATAGCCCAGCGCCGTCAGCACCGCCTCGCGGGTCTGCGGATGAGAAAGATGGGTCCCGGTGATGGCAAGACAACGTGCGGAGGCAATGTAGCTTTCATCCACATCGCTGGCGGTAATCGCCATATCCGCGCAGTTATCGCGATAAAAAATCAGAGGAAAGGTGTCCCGGTCTTTAATGCCGAGTAGCACCAGCGCCGTGAGGCGCTCTTTATCGGTAATCAGATGGCTGGTATCGCAGCCTACCTGGTTGAGCTCTTCGCGCAGGAAGCGGCCCATATGTTCATCGCCGACGCGCGCCAGCATCGACGAGCGCAGGCCCTGGCGCGCGGTGCCGTACGCCACGTTGCCGGAGGATCCGCCAAGGTATTTGGCGAAGCTCGACACGTCCTCCAGGCGGGCACCAATCTGCTGACTATAGAGGTCTACCGCCACGCGGCCCATGCATATCACATCAAACTGCTTTTCCACGTTGATACCTCATCAGACAATGTCGTTCACGTTCAGCCAGCGGCCCTGCAGGTGCGAGAGCGCAATCGCGTCCAGCACGCGCGACACCTTCCAGCCCTCTTCGAAGTCCGGCCACATCGGCGCGTCGGCGGCAATCCCGTCCACCAGGTCGCGCACCTCCACCGTTTTTTGATCGTTAAAGCCAATTCCGTGGCCTGCGCCCATGCAGAACGCGGCGTAGTCCGGGTGCGCCGGGCCGACGAGCAGCGTGCGGAATCCCTGACGGTTCACCGGATCGTCATGCAGATAGAGCTTTAGCTCCGCCATGCGCTCCTGGGTGAAGCTGATGGCGCCCTTCGTCCCGGTGATCACGTACGAGAGCCCCATCTTGCGGCCGCAGGCGACGCGGGAGGTTTCAATGACACCCTGCGCCCCGCCCGCGAAGCGCACCATCGCGTGGGCCTGATCCTCGTTTTCCACCGCAATCATCTCTGACGATCCGGCCTTCGCCGGGCGCGCCGGGACCACGATCTTCAGATCGCCGCAGACCTGCTCGATATCGCCCACCAGGTACTGAGCCATATTGACGATATGCGCCGCGAGGTCGCCCAGCGCGCCCAGCCCGGCGGTCTCTTTAAAGCAGTGCCAGTGGATGGGCGACAGCGGGTCGGCCATATAGTCTTCGTTGTGGGTGCCGTAGAAGTGGATCACATCGCCAATCTCGCCGCGGCCGATAATCTCCTTCGCCAGCTGCGCCGTCGGGTTCTTCATGTAGTTGAACCCCACCAGCGTTTTCACCCCGGCCCGCTTCGCGGCGTCGACCATCTCGCGCGCGTCGTGGGCGTTAAGCGCCAGCGGCTTCTCCGAGTAGACGTGCTTGCCGTGGCGGATCGCCTCCAGCGCCATCTCTTTATGCAGGTGGTTGGGTGAGCAAATATCCACCACGTCAATGGCCGGGTCGGCCACCAGCGCCCGCCAGTCTCCCGTTGAACGGTTAAAGCCAAACGCCCGGGCGCGCTCTGCCGCCAGCTCCGGCGTGACTTCCGCCACCATCTCGCGCACCAGCCTGCCGCGCAGGTTGAACACCGTCGGAGCTTGGGCATAGGCGATAGCGTGCGCCTTGCCGATATACCCGGTGCCAATCAATCCAATACGAACCTCTTTCATCACGATCCTCACAGTGCGCCGCGACGGCTCTTGGCGTAGGTATCAAACGCCACCGCCAAAACGATAATTAACCCGGTGATAATCTGCTGGTAGTAAGCCGAGACGTTCATCAGCACCAGGCCGTTAATCAGAATGCCCATAATGATGGAGCCGATAATGGTGCCGCCGATGCGCCCGTAGCCGCCCATCAGCGAGGTGCCGCCAATCACCACCGAGGCGATGACGCGCAGCTCAAAGGAGATCCCGGCCACCGCCTCGGCGCTACCCAGACGCGCGCTCAGGATGAAGCCCGCCAGCCCGGCCAGACAGCCGATCAGTACGTAGACGCTGACGAGCACGCGCTTGACGTTAACCCCCGCCAGGCGCGCCGCCTCCGGGTTGCCGCCGATGGCGTAGACGAAGCGGCCCCAGCGGGTTTTATGCAGCGCCAGATAGCCGCCGATGGCGACGATGGCGAAGATCCAGATCGGAATGGAGATGCCGAGCAACTCCCCGCGTCCCCACCAGCGGTAGCCAGGGTCGAAACCGGCAATCGGCGCGCCGTCGTTGATCACCAGCGTCAGGCCGCGCCAGATGGTCATCCCGCCGAGGGTGACGATAAACGGCGGCAGACGCAGGCGGGTGACGCCCAGGCCGTGCAGGAAGCCAATCGCCGTGCCCATCGCCAGACAAATCCCCAGCCCGATCAGCCAGCTCATGCCGCCCCAGGCGTTCGGGTCGACGGTGGTGAAGTTATCGCCCTTAATAACGTACGCCGCGGTCATGGCGCACACCGCCAGAATGGAGCCCACGGAGAGGTCGATCCCGGCGGTCAGAATGACGAAGGTCATCCCCACGGCCATGATCCCGTAGATTGAGACTTCGGTCAGGATGTTGAAAATATTGCGTTCAGAGAAAAAGTTGCTGTTCTGCGACTGGAAGAAGATCAGCAGCAGAATCATGAAAATCAACACCCCGAAGCGCTCGAAGAAGGCGATGGGATCGATGCGTCCGGCGCGTTTGACCGGGGCCTGCGTTTTAGAAATCATCTGCGTCATGAGAAACTCCGTTATGCCGCGTTCAGGGCGTTGTGGTTGATGGCCATCATCGTCATCAGCCGTTCTTCGTTAGCGTCGTCACCGTGGATCTCGCCGGTCACCCGGCCTTCGCTGAGGGTGATGATCCGGTCAGACACCGCCATCACTTCAGGCAGATCGGAGGAGATCACGATCACCGCCACGCCTTTTTTCGCCATGTCAAACAGCACCTGGTGCACTTCCGATTTGGTCCCCACGTCGATGCCGCGCGTCGGCTCATCGACGATCAGCACCCGCGGGTTGAGCGCCATGCAGCGCGCGAGGATCACCTTCTGCTGGTTACCGCCAGAGAGCTTGCGCACCTCCTGCGCGCTGTTGACCATTTTGATCTGCAGGGCCTGCCGGTAGGACTCAATCAGATCGTCCTCTTTGCGGGTGTTCACGAACCAGCGCCACTGCAGCAGCGAGGAGAGGCACGAGAGCGACAGGTTGTCGCGAATCGACAGCCCGAGCACCGCCCCCTCTTTTTTACGGTCTTCGGGCACCAGCGCCACGCCCTGGTCGAGGGCATACAGCGGGTCGCGCGGCTGGTACGGCACGCCGTCCAGCTCAAAGCTCCCGGAGGTAAAGGCGTCTGCGCCAAACAGGCAGCGGGCCACCTCGGTGCGTCCCGCGCCCACCAGCCCGGCAATCCCTAAGACCTCCCCGGCATGGACGTGGAAGCTGATGTCGTGCAGGGCGATGCCGTGCGGATCCAGCGGCGGCTTTTCGCGGCTCAGCCCCTTCACCGCCAGGCGGACGGGTTTGTCTTGATGATGGGTTTCGCTGGCGGGGCGACGGTTAAAGGCCACGTCGCGCCCGACCATCAGGCGGATCAGCTGTTCGACGTTGGTCTCCGCCACCGCGCCGGTGCCGGTGAAGCGGCCGTCCTGAAATACGGTGAAGCGATCGCAGAGCTGGAAAACTTCGTGCAGGCGGTGGGTAACGTAAATAATGCTCACGCCGCGGTTTTTAAGCTCCCGCACCACGCGGTGCAGGCTTTCCACCTCGCTGTCGCTCAGCGCGGCGGAAGGTTCGTCCATGATGATCAGGCGAGCGTTGAGGGTCAGCGCCCGGGCGATCTCCACCATCTGCTGCTGGGCCACGCTCAGACGGGCGACCGGCGTGGTCGGCGCAACGTTTAGCTGCAGGTAATCGAGAATGACCTGCGCCTCCTGGTTTACCGCCCTTTCGTCGACGATCAGGTTCCGTTTACGCGGCTCGCGCCCGAGAAACATGTTTTCCGCGACGGTCATGTTGGGCAGCAGGTTGAATTCCTGATAGATGGTGATAATGCCCTTGTTCTGCCGTTCCACCGGGGAGTCGTCCACCGGCAGCATTTCGCCGTTGAACCAGATATCCCCGCGGGTTTGCGGCTGCGCGCCCGCAAGCGCCTTTAGCAGCGTAGATTTTCCCGCTCCGTTTTCCCCCAGCAGGGCGTGGATCTCCCCCGCGCCGACGGTCAGCTGGGCGCTGCTTAGCGCCCAGACGCCGGAAAAGCTTTTTGCCAGGTCGGTCACTTTCAGTAAGGGTTGCGACATCGGTCTGCTCCTCCTCATGTTGAGCCGCCAGAGGCGGCTCGGGACATATCAGTTACCGGCCTCACCGATACGCTCAGCCTGCTGCAGGTTCTCTTTGGTGATAAGCGTTGGCGGGTAGTCGGCCCCGGTGATGGCTTTCTTCTCGCGCACGTTGGCCACCAGCTGGCTCATCGCCGTCTGCACCGCAAAGCCCGGACGCTGATCCGCCGTTACCGCCAGCCAGCCATCGCGCACGCGGGCCAGCGCTTCCGGTACCGCATCAAAGCCGGTCACGAGGATTTCACCCGGCTTCACGCCCTGGCTCTGCAGGGCTTCAATCGCGCCCAGCGCCATATCGTCGTTGGCGGAGAGGATCACCTGCGGGCGTTTCGGTAGCGAAGGCAGAACGCTTTCGACGATGCGCATCCCTTCAGAACGCATCCAGTTGCCGGTCTGATCGGCGACGATCTTGTACTTATCCCCGCCCGCCTTCAGGCTGTCGCGGATCCCTTTGGTGCGTTCAATATTGGAAGAGGAACCCGGCTGGCCGGTGAGCAGGATGATCTCTGCCCCGTCGGGGAATTTGGTTTTGACGAAGTCGCCAATCGCCTGGCCGCCTTTGTAGTTGTTGGCGCCAAAGTGGGGCACTTTCTTCTGGCTGTCGACGGAGCGGTCAAGGGTGACCACCGGCAGCTTTGCATCCTGAATTTCATCCACCGCGCTGGAGACCGCGTTCACGTCGTTCGGGGAGACGATAAAGCCCTGCGCCCCGCGGGTGATGGCGTTTTCCAGGTCAGCCACCTGCTTCGGTGAACTGCCCTGCCCGTCCAGTACCTGAAGCTTCACGCCCATCTCTTTCGCGGCTTTCACCGCCGTGCGCTGCATGTGAACCTCAAACGGCATGGCCAGGTTTGGCGTACTGAAAACAATCTGCTCGTTTTCGGCGAGGGCGGCCCCGGACGTCATGGCGATGAGGGCGGCTAAGATCAGTTTTTTCATTATTATGTCTCTCTGTGTAGGGTTGTTGTGTTTAGAGGACGATCTCGCGCTGGCTACGCAGCGACTCCAGCGCTTTATCCGCGAGGTACAGCGCACGTTCACCATCATCGCCGCTGCAGTCTGGCACCGCTTCGCCGCGCAGGACCGCAACAAAGTGTTCCCATTCCGCGGCGTAAGCGGATTTGTAGCGCTGCAGGAAGAAGTGTTCCGGCAGCGCGCTGGTGCAGCCCTCTTTGCCGTAGTGCTGCACCTGGTTTTCAAGAATATTGCCGGCGCACAGCAGCCCTTCGGAGCCATGCAGCTCCAGGCGCTGGTCGTAGCCGTAAGAGGAGCGGCGGCTGTTGACGATGGTCGCCATCGCGCCGGAGGCATATTTCAGAACGATAAACGCGGTATCGATATCCCCCGCCTCGCCAATCGCCGGATCCACCAGGTTACTGCCCTGGGCATACACCGACACCGGCTCTTCGCCCATGATGAAACGGGCCATGTCGAAGTCGTGAATGGTCATATCGCGGAACATGCCGCCGGAGACGCGCACGTACTCCGCAGGCGGCGGAGACGGGTCGCGGGAGATGATCAGCAACGATTCCGGCTTGCCGATGCGCCCGGCCTGGGCATCGGTTTTCACGCGGCGGAACTGCGGGTCAAAGCGGCGGTTAAAGCCGATGAACAGCGGCACGTCGTACTCTTTAACCACTTTCAGGCAGTCGCGCACTCGGGCGAGGTCGAGGTGTACCGGCTTTTCGCAGAAGATAGCCTTGCCGTGGCGGGCGGCCATTTCAATCAGATCCGCGTGGGTGTCGGTGGCGGAGGCGATCAGCACGGCGTGAACGTTAGGGTCGGTCATCGCCTCATCCACGCTCTGCTGGCGGGCCTGATACTGTGCGGCGAGACGGGTGGCAAATTCCTGATTCGGGTCAACCACGGACCAGAGCGTGGTCGCGCCGTGGCTGGCGATGTTAGCTGCATGTACCTGACCAATTCGGCCAGCGCCCAGTAAAGCAATGTTAAACATAACGGCTCCCGGTGTTGGTGAATGCTGTGAACTAACGACCCTATAAATAAAACATTTATTTCATTTTTATAAATAGTGAAAATTATGTTTTTGAGTGCGGGTTAACACTTTTGAGATGTATGAGATAATTTTTGTTATCAATCTCACAACATGAAAGAAGGTACTGCTCACCCCTCACTCCGGCCCTCTCCCCAAAGGAGCGAGGGAGAAAAGAGTGCACCACCCCATCCCCTCTCCACTTTTGGGAGAGGGTTAGGGTGAGGGGGAAATGAAATGAAAATTTCGTTAAGACAGGAAAACTCAATACTGACGGGCTTTTTTCACCTGCGCCTGCGTTTGCTCCGCGGCCTCACGCACGGCAGACGACTCTGCCACCTGCGCGTCACCGGTTCGCCACCACGAGGCGTAGTCATGGGTCATGGTCTTCGGCAATACCTTGATGTCCAGCAGCGTCGGGCCCGGATGGGCGCGTGACGCCTCAAGCGCCGCCAGCAGGCTCTGCTCGTCGTTCACCCGCCACGCGCGACAGCCGTAGCTTTCCGCGTTTTGCGCAAAATCGACTTTCACCAGCGGCCCGTCAAGCCGCCCGGTTTCCGGGCTGCGATGACGGTTTTCCGTGCCGAAGCTGCCCATTCCGTGCCCCATCTGCAGGTTGTTGATGCAGCCGAAGCTGGCGTTGTCAAACAGCAGAACGGTGACCTTAATGCCTTCCTGCACCGCGGTTTGCAGCTCGGAGTGCAGCATCATGTAGGAGCCATCCCCCACCATGGCGTAAACCGGCTGCCCGGGTCGGGCGAGCTTCGCGCCGATGGCCGCCGCAATCTCGTAGCCCATGCAGGAGTAGCCGTACTCCAGGTGATAGCTGTCCGGCGTTTTGACCTGCCAGAGGCGCTGTAAATCTCCCGGCAGCGAACCGGCCGCGCCCACCACGATGGCGTTATCTT
Source organism: Enterobacter sp. 725m/11 (assembly GCF_011683705.1). Classification (NCBI taxonomy): domain Bacteria; kingdom Pseudomonadati; phylum Pseudomonadota; class Gammaproteobacteria; order Enterobacterales; family Enterobacteriaceae; genus Enterobacter; species Enterobacter sp. 725m/11. Next base: position 61,959 of record NZ_JAAQOK010000004.1, read on the forward strand.
CCACATGCTGATTGATCAGCCCCAGCACTCGCGTCTGGGTCAGGCGGGTGTTGAGCGTCTCGCCGTATTCCGCCAGCTGCGCGTCCAGATGCCCCGCCACTTCGGGCGCGTCGTCCGGATGCCACTGGCGATCCCACAGGCGGCGGCACTCATCGCGCCACGCGGATTTCGCCTGGGCGATCGCCTCTCCCCAGCCGCTGCGGTAATCGCCGAGCGCGTGGGTCAAAGCCTGGAGCCCGGTTTGGGCATCGGCAATCAGCGCGGTGGCGTCCAGCTTCAGGGCGTCAAACTCGGCCACGTTCAGCAGCAGGAATTCGACGTCCGGGTGGGAAAAGAGCGCCTTGGAGCCGGTGGTAAAGTCGGTCAGGCGCGTGCCGACGCCAATCACTAAGTCAGCCTGTGGCGCGAGCTGGTTGGCGGCCATTCCGCCCGTCACCCCTACGCCGCCGAGGTTAAGTGGGTGGTCACTTACCAGCGCCCCCTTCCCGGCCTGCGTTTCGGCAAACGGCAGCTGCAGCGTCTCGACAAATTCGCGAAACGCCTCATGCGCGCCGGAGTAACGCACGCCGCCGCCGCAGACCACCAGCGGACGGCGCTTGCGGGCGATCAGCGTCCGCGCCTGCGCCAGTCGCTGCGGATCGGGCGGACGGCGTTCGATGTGGTGCACCCGACGCGCGAAGAAGCTTAGCGGGTAGTCCCACGCTTCCCCTTGCACGTCCTGCGGCAGACAGAGGGTCACCGCTCCGGTATCTGCGGGGTCAGTAAGCGTTCGCATCGCGCTTAGCATGGCGCTCATGAGCTGCTCGGGGCGGTTGATGCGGTCCCAGTAGCGGGAAATCGGACGGAAGCAGTCGTTGGTGCTGATGCTGAGATCGTGATACTGCTCAATCTGCTGCAGCACCGGGTCCGGCTGGCGGCTGGCGTAGATATCGCCCGGCAGCAGTAAAAGCGGGATGCGGTTCGCCGTGGCGGTGGCCGCCGCCGTGACCATATTGGCGGCGCCCGGCCCGACCGAGGAGGTGACGGCAAAAATGCGCTGGCGGCGGTGCTGTTTGGCGAAGCCCGTCGCCATGTGGGCAATGCCCTGCTCGTTGCACCCCTGCATGATTTTCAGATGACCGGGATCCTGCTCCAGCGCCTGGCCAATACCCAGCACGTTGCCGTGCCCAAAGATCGTCGCCACGCCCTCCACGAAGGGCGTTTCGTTGCCGTCAACGCTGACGTACTGTTGATTCAGGAACCGGACCAGCGCCTGGGCCATGGTCATACGTTCGGTTTGCATAATGCCTCCTGTCAGCCCAGCGTCGGCATGGAGAACGCAGCGCCTGTCTCCTGCTGCATTTCCGGCCAGCGCGCGGTGATGGTTTTCATTCGGGTGTAGAAACGCACGCCGTCGTTGCCGTGCACGTTGAGCGCGCCAAAGATGGAACGCTTCCAGCCACCGAAACTGTGGAATGCCATCGGCACCGGGATCGGCACGTTGACCCCCACCATGCCCGCCTGCACCTCTTCGCAGAAGCGGCGCGCGCAGCCGCCGTCACGGGTGAAGATCGCCGAGCCATTACCATATTCATGGCGGTTAATCAGATCCACCGCGCTGGCGTAATCTGCTACCCGCACCACAGAAAGCACCGGGCCAAAAATCTCTTCTTTATAGATGGTCATCTCCGGTGTGACGTTATCGAACAGCGTCGGCCCGACGAAGTAGCCCTGCTCGTGGCCCTTCACGCTGAAGCCGCGCCCGTCCACGCGCAGTTTCGCCCCCTGCGCTTCCCCACTGTCGATATAGCCCAGCACCTTGCTGCGGTGCGCGGAGGAGATAAGCGGCCCCATTTCGTTTTCCGGTGTCTGGTCCAGCCCCGGCCCGACGCGTAGCGCTTCAATCTGTTTTTCCAGCCGGGTGCAGAGGTCATCGGCGGTTTTATCCCCCACCGCCAGCACCACCGAGAGCGCCATGCAGCGTTCCCCCGCCGCGCCGTAGGCCGCGCCCATGATGGCGTTGGTCGCCATCTCCATGTCGGCATCCGGCATTAAAATGCAGTGGTTTTTCGCACCGCCCAGCGCCTGACAGCGCTTACCGTGGGCGGAGGCGGTCTGGTAAATGTATTCGGCAATCGGCGTGGAGCCGACAAAGCTCACCGCCTGCACGCGCGGGTCGGTCAGGAGCACGTCAACGGACTCTTTATCCCCCTGCACCACGTTGAAGACGCCGTCCGGCAGGCCTGCCTCTTTTAACAGCTGCGCCAGCGCGAGCGCGAGAGAAGGGTCTTTTTCCGACGGCTTCAGCACGAAGGTATTCCCGGTCGCCAGCGCAATGGGGAACATCCACATCGGCACCATCGCCGGGAAGTTAAACGGCGTGATCCCGGCGCAGACGCCGAGCGGCTGCATCAGCGAGTGGCTGTCGACGCCGGTACCGACGTTCGCAGAGTGTTCACCCTTTTGCAGATGCGGGATACCGCAGGCAAATTCCACCACTTCCAGACCGCGGGTCAGTTCGCCCACCGCGTCGGAGAAGACCTTGCCGTGCTCTTCGCTGATGATGCGGGCCAGGCGCGTCATGTTCTCTTCCAGCAGCGCCTTGAAGCGGAACATCACGCGCGCGCGCTTAAGCGGAGCCTGGCGCGCCCACGCGGGAAACGCCTGCTGCGCGGCGGCAATCGCCTGCTCCGTTTCCTGTGCCGTACTCATCACCACCTGGCGGATCTGCTCGCCGGTGGCCGGGTTGAAGATCGCCTGAACGCGCTGGCCTGAACCGGTGACACATTCGCCGTGAATAAAATTCGCTACCGTCTCCATCCTTAACCTCTCGCTGTTGATACGTGACTGTTACCTGAACGCTGTGTACAGGACACTATATATGAAACAAATATTCCATTTTAAGTTGAAATAAAATAAATGATGATTATTGTGATCAAGGATGGATTTTTATGTTAACAGCCAGCAACACTGACGCTGCGTGCGCTATTAAGGGATTTCGGGCGAGGAAATGACTGAAGCTTCTGTTTCATTTTTGCTGCCAGATGGATGGCCGACATTTAAAAGACGCGGTTTTGCGTTTAGAATCATCAGACTGTATTTGGGGGATAACATGACGACAGCAACCAGCCTGAACGAACTGCAGCAGCAAATCCGCGATCGCTACGATAGCCTGAGCAAGAGGCTGCAGCAGGTCTCCCGCTACGTGCTGGATAACACCAACAGCGTGGCCTTTGATACGGTTGCCGTCATTGCCGAGCGCGCCGACGTGCCGCCTTCGACGCTGATCCGCTTTGCCAACGCCTTTGACTTCACCGGTTTCAACGAAATGAAACAGCTGTTTCGCATGAACCTGGTGGAGGAGACTGCCAGCTACAGCGACCGCGCGCGGCTGTTCCGCGAAATGGAGAGCGAGGCCGTGCCGGAAACGCCTCTCGATATTCTGCAGGAGTTCGCCCGCTCGAACGCGCAGGCGCTGCAGCAGCTGGCCGCCCGCGCCGAGCCGGAAATGCTGGAGCGCGCGGTACAGCTGCTGGCCGACGCCGACACTATCTATATCGCCGGACTGCGCCGCTCGTTTAGCGTCGCTGCCTACCTCACCTATGCCCTGAGCCACCTGGAGTGCCGCCCTATTCTGCTCGACGGCATGGGCGGGATGCTGCGCGAGCAAATCAGCCGCATTAAGGCGCGCGACATCGTGGTGTCGATCAGCTTCTCGCCGTACGCGGAAGAGACGGTGATGGTCAGCGAAACCGCCGCCAGCGTCGGCGCCCGGCAGATCGTGATTACGGACAGCCAGATAAGCCCGCTGGCGACGTTTAGCGATCTCTGCTTTGTGGTGAAGGAGGCGCAGGTGGATGCGTTCCGCTCCCAGTCGGCAACGCTGTGCCTGGTGCAGTCGCTGGTGGTGGCGCTGGCGTATCGGTTGGGTGAAGGGAAATAAGGCAATAAAAAACCCCCTGCGCAGGCAGAGGGTTTGGGTGTTAATTCAGAGGGAAATCATTCCCACTCAATCGTAGCCGGTGGCTTACCGCTGATGTCATATACGACTCGCGATATCCCATTGACTTCGTTGATTATTCTGTTAGACACGCGGCCTAAGAAGTCATACGGCAGGTGCGCCCAGTGCGCGGTCATGAAGTCGATGGTTTCCACCGCACGCAGGGAAACAACCCAGTCGTACTTACGGCCATCGCCCATTACCCCGACGGAGCGAACCGGCAGGAACACGGTGAACGCCTGGCTTACCTTGTTGTACAGGTCAGCTTTGTGCAGCTCTTCGATGAAGATCGCGTCCGCGCGACGCAGCAGGTCGCAGTACTCTTTCTTCACTTCGCCCAGCACGCGCACGCCGAGACCCGGACCCGGGAACGGGTGACGGTAGAGCATATCGTACGGCAGACCCAGTTCCAGACCGATCTTACGCACTTCGTCTTTGAACAGCTCGCGCAGCGGTTCAACCAGACCCATCTTCATCTCTTTCGGCAGGCCGCCCACGTTGTGGTGAGATTTGATGACGTGCGCTTTACCGGTTGCGGAAGCCGCAGACTCGATCACGTCCGGGTAGATGGTACCCTGCGCCAGCCACTTCACGTCGTCCAGCTTCAGCGCTTCTTCGTCGAACACTTCCACGAACACGCGGCCGATGATCTTACGTTTCGCTTCCGGATCGTTCTCGCCTTTCAGCGCGTCCAGGAAGCGCTGCTCGCCTTCCACGTGAACGATGTTCAGACCGAAGTGGTCGCCGAACATGTCCATGACCTGCTTCGCTTCGTTCAGACGCAGCAGACCGTTGTCCACGAAGACACAGGTCAGGTTTTTGCCGATGGCACGGTGCAGCAGCATCGCGGTGACGGAGGAGTCCACGCCGCCGGAGAGGCCGAGGATCACTTTGTCATCGCCAACCTGCTGGCGGATACGCTCAACGGCGTCGTCGATGATTTTTGCCGGGGTCCACAGGGCTTCACACTGGCAGATGTCACGCACGAAGCGCTCCAGCATGCGCATACCCTGACGGGTGTGGGTCACTTCCGGGTGGAACTGCACGCCGTAGAAGCGTTTTTCTTCGTTCGCCATGATGGCGAACGGGCAGCTTTCGGTGCTGGCAACGGTCACGAAGTCGGACGGGATGGCGGTGACTTTGTCGCCGTGGCTCATCCACACGTCCAGCAGCGGCTTGCCGTCTGCGGTCAGGGAGTCTTCGATACCGCGCACCAGCGCGCTGTCGGTGACAACTTCAACCTGCGCGTAGCCAAACTCACGCTCGTTAGAGCCTTCTACGTGGCCGCCCAGCTGCATCGCCATGGTCTGCATGCCGTAGCAGACGCCGAATACCGGCACGCCCGCTTCGAACACGTACTGCGGCGCGCGCGGGCTGTTCGCTTCGGTGGTGCTTTCCGGGCCGCCGGACAGGATGATGCCGCTTGGATTGAATTCGCGAATCTGTGCTTCCGTGACATCCCAGGCCCACAGTTCACAGTAAACGCCCAGTTCACGTACGCGACGCGCCACCAGCTGAGTGTACTGAGAACCGAAGTCCAGGATGAGAATGCGATGTTTATGAATGTTTTCCGTCATTGACGCTAATTCCGAGGCAAGTGAAACAAAACAAAGCGCCCGGCAGAAGCCGGGCGCGGAAACTTATCAGGAGCCCAGACGGTAGTTCGGGGACTCTTTGGTGATCGTCACGTCGTGAACGTGGCTCTCCTGGATACCCGCACCGCTGATACGTACGAATTCCGCTTTGGTACGCAGCAGGTCAATGGTACCACAGCCGGTCAGCCCCATACAGGAACGCAGGCCGCCCATCTGCTGGTGAATGATCTCTTTCAGACGGCCTTTATAGGCCACGCGGCCTTCGATACCTTCCGGTACCAGTTTGTCAGCAGCGTTATCGGTCTGGAAGTAACGGTCAGAGGAACCTTTGGACATCGCGCCCAGGGAGCCCATCCCACGGTAAGATTTGTAAGAACGGCCCTGGTAGAGTTCGATTTCGCCCGGGGATTCTTCGGTACCAGCAAGCATGGAGCCTACCATTACGGCTGCAGCGCCCGCGGCGATGGCTTTAGCAATGTCGCCAGAGAAGCGGATACCGCCGTCAGCGATAACCGGAATACCGGTGCCTTCCAGCGCTTCAACCGCGTCAGAAACCGCGGTGATCTGCGGAACGCCCACGCCGGTCACGATACGGGTGGTACAGATGGAGCCAGGGCCGATACCCACTTTCACCGCGCTGCAGCCGGCGTCAGCCAGCGCGCGAGCGCCTGCGCCCGTCGCCACGTTGCCGCCAATGATCTGCAGGTCAGGGTATTTTGCACGGGTGTCGCGAATACGCTGCAGCACGCCTTCGGAGTGGCCGTGAGAGGAGTCAATCAGCAGGACGTCAACGCCCGCCGCCACCAGCGCGTCAACGCGCTCTTCGTTACCTGCACCCGCGCCTACGGCAGCGCCGACGCGCAGACGGCCATGCTCGTCTTTACAGGCGTTCGGTTTACGTTCTGCTTTCTGGAAATCTTTAACGGTGATCATGCCGCGCAGGTGGAAGTTCGCATCCACAACCAGCGCTTTCTCAACGCGTTTTTCGTGCATTTTCGCCAGCACCACGTCGCGAGTTTCGCCTTCGCGGACGGTCACCAGACGCTCTTTTGGCGTCATGTAGACGCTGACAGGCTGGTTCAGGTCAGTCACGAAGCGTACGTCACGACCGGTGATGATGCCCACCAGTTCATTGTCTTCGGTCACTACCGGGTAGCCGGCAAAGCCGTTACGTTCGGTCAGGGCTTTCACTTCGTGCAGGGTAGTGGTTGGCAGAACGGTCTGAGGATCGGACACGATGCCGGACTCATGCTTCTTCACGCGGCGAACTTCTTCCGCCTGACGCTCGATAGACATGTTTTTGTGGATAAAGCCAATGCCGCCTTCCTGTGCCAGGGCGATAGCCAGGCGCGCTTCAGTCACGGTGTCCATTGCCGCGGAGAGCATAGGAATGTTCAGACGAATGGTTTTCGTCAACTGCGTGCTGAGGTCGGCAGTATTCGGCAGAACGGTGGAATGAGCGGGAACGAGGAGGACGTCGTCAAACGTCAGTGCTTCTTTAGCGATACGTAGCATGGGCAATATCTCTGACCTGGGTGGTTAAATATTGCCGTGGCATTATACAGAGCGTAACCGATTGCATCTACACTTTTTTGAAAAAATGCTTGCGAATGCCTCTCAGCAGGTTACTATCGACTGAATAACTTGCTGATTTAGAATTTGATCCCGCTCACATGTTATCCTCTCAATCCCCCTCAATTTATACTGTCAGCCGCCTTAATCAGACGGTGCGTTTGCTGCTTGAGCAGGAAATGGGGCAGGTCTGGATCAGCGGTGAAATCTCAAACTTCACGCAACCGTCTTCCGGACACTGGTACTTTACCTTAAAAGACGATACCGCCCAGGTGCGCTGCGCGATGTTCCGCAACAGCAACCGTCGCGTGACGTTCCGTCCGCAGCACGGCCAGCAGGTTCTGGTTCGCGCCAATATCACCCTGTATGAACCGCGCGGTGATTATCAGATTATCGTCGAGAGCATGCAGCCCGCGGGCGAAGGCCTGCTGCAGCAAAAGTATGAACAGTTAAAGGCGAAGCTCTCCGAAGAGGGACTTTTCGACCAACAGTTCAAAAAGCCGCTGCCCTCACCTGCCCACTGCGTGGGTGTCATCACCTCGAAAACCGGTGCCGCCCTGCACGACATTTTGCACGTACTGAAGCGTCGCGATCCTTCCCTGCCCGTCATTATCTACCCGACCGCCGTTCAGGGTGACGATGCGCCAGGCCAGATTGTACGCGCCATTGAACTGGCAAATGCGCGTAAGGAGTGTGACGTGTTGATCGTCGGGCGCGGCGGCGGCTCGCTGGAAGACCTGTGGAGCTTTAACGACGAGCACGTGGCGCGGGCAATCTTTGCAAGCGAGATCCCCGTGGTGAGCGCCGTCGGGCATGAAACGGACGTGACAATCGCGGATTTTGTTGCGGATCTGCGTGCGCCTACGCCGTCCGCGGCGGCGGAAGTGGTGAGCCGTAACCAGCTGGAGCTGCTGCGTCAGCTTCAGAACGGCCAGCAGCGTCTTGAGATGGCGATGGACTACTTCCTTGCCAACCGTACCCGCCGCTTTACCCAGCTTCATCACAGTCTTCAGCAGCAGCACCCGCAGCTTCGTCTGGCGCGCCAGCAGACCGTGCTGGAACGCCTGCGTCAGCGCATGAACTTTGCGCTTGATAATCAGCTTAAGCGCGCGGTGACGCGCCAGCAGCGTGTGACCCAGCGCCTGAACCAGCAGAATCCGCAGCCGAAAATCTATCGTGCGCAAACGCGCATTCAGCAGCTGGAATATCGTCTGGCGGAGTCTCTCCGTGCGCGCCTGAGCACCACACGTGAGCGTTTTGGCAACGCGGTGACCCATCTGGAAGCCGTCAGCCCCCTCTCCACGCTGGCGCGCGGCTATAGCGTAACGACAGCAGCGGACGGCAAAGTGCTGAAGCAAACCAAACAGGTGAACACCGGTGACGTTCTTACCACCCGCCTGTCTGACGGCTGGGTGGAAAGCGAAGTGAAATCAATTAAACCGGTGAAAAAGACGCGTCAGCGCAAAACCGGATAATTCTTCGCCGGTTACTTACTATACTGCTGCTATTCCCTTTTTTAATAAGGAGAGCAGCATGTCCCATCTTCGTAGCGTTATTCCCCCTTATATTCTTCGTCGTATTATCGAAAGCGGTTCCGAACCGCAGCAGCGCTATGCCCGTCAGACCTTAACCCACGTCCAGACGCTGATGGCGCATATGCCGGGCAAACCCGCCGCGCCGCACGTGAATAAAGCCGGTCAGCTTGAGCGCGATATCTACGATGCGAAACAGACCCAGGAGCTGCCGGGTACCCAGGTGCGTTACGAAGGCCAGCCGTCGAATGGCGATGTGGCCGTGGACGAGGCGTACGATTATTTGGGTATCACCCATGATTTCTTCTGGAAAGAATATCAGCGCGATTCGCTCGATAATAAGGGGCTGATTTTGACCGGCACCGTGCATTACGGTCGGGAATATCAGAACGCCTTCTGGAACGGTCAGCAGATGGTGTTTGGCGACGGCGACGGGGAGATCTTTAACCGCTTTACGATTGCCATCGACGTGGTGGCGCATGAGCTGAGCCACGGCGTCACCGAGACCGAAGCCGGGCTAATCTATTTCGAACAGTCAGGCGCGCTGAATGAGTCCCTGTCAGACGTGTTTGGTTCGCTGGTGAAACAGTACCATCTCAAGCAAACCGCCGATAAAGCAGACTGGTTGATTGGTGAAGGGCTGCTGGCCGCGGGCATTAACGGCAAAGGGCTGCGCTCCATGTCTGAACCCGGCACCGCCTACGACGATCCCCTGCTCGGCAAAGACCCGCAGCCCGCGCACATGAAAGATTTCATCAAAACGCGCGAGGATAACGGCGGCGTCCATCTTAACTCCGGCATCCCCAACCGGGCGTTTTACCTGGCCGCGACGGCGATCGGCGGTTACGCCTGGGAAAAAGCCGGTTATGCCTGGTACGACACGGTTTGCGATCGCAATCTGGCGCAGGATGCGGATTTTGATGCCTTCGCAAAACTGACGATAGCGCACGGAGAGAAACGCTCCGGTAGCGACGTTGGGGCGGCGATAAAACAGGCCTGGGAACAGGTGGGAGTGCTGTAAATGCAGGTTCCGGAACTGACGGATGACGCCGTGGTTGAGCTGGCCCGGGAAGGCGGCGTCGCTTTTATTCCTAAGCTAAGCGGCCAGCGTACCATCGCGCTCTCCTCGCTTAATGAGGCCCAGCGCCAGCGCCTGGTGAGCATCCTGGAGCAGGCCTTTCCACGCGGTCAGCCGCCGGGTCAGACGTCGTCACCCGGCAGCGGTGACCAGCGCTATTTCCGCATCCAGATTATCTGGACCGGCCAAAATCAGGCGCACTACACCGATATCATCGTGCTGGTACCCGAGCAGGAAGCGCCCGAGTCGCTGGTCGAGCTGTGGAAAAAAGGCGAAGACTGCGTGTGCGATTAATCTTCGGCCGGAACAAACTCCACGCGCTTTTTAGAAATTAAGCCGTGGCCGTTCTGGCAGAAATAGTCCACCGCCCCGCAGGCCTTTAAGACCTGGAGTGGCTGATGGCACTCCGGGCAGCGGGCTTCGAGCGCAATATCTTTATTACAGCTGTCGCAGTGCGCCGCCCCGTTCAGGGGTTCAAGCTGTGCCTGGCAATCCGGGCAGGTAATGGTCATGGTGTCTCCTTCAGGGCGTTCAGGTCTGCGATAATTTTACCACGTCTTCAGTGCGGGCCACGCAACTGTTGCTGCAAGGTCAGCAGCAGCGCCACCTCATCGATCCTGCGGCGCGTTGTGCGGCTCACCTCCTGTGGATCGCCCTCAAACAGACTGTTTGTGCCAAGAATATGACCGGCAAGACAGCGTTCGTAGATCGTGCCGGGGATATGCCAGCGCTGAATAGTCTTACCTTTAACTAGCTCCAGCACATCTTCCGCGCCGCGTCGGTCGTAGTTGATAATGCGCCCGTCGCGTAAATAAAGACGCAGGCCCTTTTGCCCGCCCGCGGGTCCCGCGTATTTATTAAGCCAGATATCCACCGGCACGCCGCTGATGGTTCCCTGCAAGTGCGCCTCGCCTTCCGCGGTGGTCAGGTCACCCTTTGCGATATCGTGGCCCAGGCGGTCTTTAGCCGTTACCATCTGCAGCGTCATATCATCCTGACCGCCCAGATAGCGCAGCGTTTCACGCAGCATCGCCAGCACGTGCGTTCCGATATCCAGAATCACGCCGTCCGGGTGGCGAAGCGTTCTGGTATCCGGTTCTCCGGTCGCGAAATTGAGCGCGATGGGTTCCCCTGCGGCGTTATATCCGCTCGGCTCCTGCAAAAAACCTTCGATTCTGGCAATGTCAGATATATGGCCGACCAGCGACAGCTTCACCGTTTCGATGCGCGCCATCCAGTGGTCGAGCGCCAGCACGCGGGACGCCACGCCGGGCGTTGCCAGCAGCGCGTTGAGTTTTTCGATTTGAGGAAGCGTGGCGACAATCGGTTTTTCAATCACAATCCGCGGAACTGGCGAGGCAATCGCCAGCTCAAGGGCCTCAAGGTGGTGCAGCGATGCGGTGGTAATAAAAAGGGTATCCAGCGGGGTGGCTAAAAGCGCCGCAAGCGAGACGCAGCGCGTAACGCCTTCAGGGTGCTTTGCGGGGAGAACATCAAAGCCGAAACAACGAACAGCGCCATCGAACAGATTACGTAGTGCGGGCAGATACGCTGTTTCCACTACCGCACCAAGACCAACAAATCCTAACTGCATGGTTTCACCTCAGGAAGTACAGTGCCGGGGCATAACGCCTGCCCCGGCACACTGAGGTTTATGAGGCGCTAGCTGCCGGTTTAGTTTGCGCATTTTCCAGCATGCGGCGCACCGGAACAATGAGGACGATCAGCACTGCGGCACAAATCAGCAGCGCAATGGAGCAGCGCGCGAAGAGATCCGGCAGCATATCCAGCTGGTCGGCCTTCACGTGACCGCCAATCAGGCCCGCCGCCAGGTTACCCAGCGCGCTGGCGCAGAACCACAGCCCCATCATCTGGCCGCGCATTCTCTCCGGCGCCAGCAGGGTCATGGTCGCCAGACCGATCGGGCTCAGACACAGCTCACCCAGCGTCAGCATCAAGATACTGCCCACCAGCCAGAACGGCGACACGCCCGCCCCGCCATTGCTCAGCACGTTCTGTGCCGCCAGCATCATCAGGCCAAAGCCCGCTGCCGCACACAGAATACCGATAACAAACTTGGTGATGCTGCTCGGGCGAATGTTCATGCTCGCGAGCTTTGGCCATGCCCAGCTGAACACCGGGGCCAGCAGGATGATGAACAGGGCGTTGATCGACTGGAACCACACCGCCGGAATTTCAAAATCACCGATCATGCGGTTAGTGTAGTCGTTGGCAAACAGGTTGAACGAGGTTGGCTTCTGCTCAAACGCGGACCAGAAGAACGCGGCGGAGACCAGCAGAATAAAGCAGACCAGCAGCCTGGCGCGCTCTTTACGGTTCAGGCCCGCGAAGATGAACAGGTAGATAAAATAGAGGGCAACGGACGCCGCAATTACGTAGACCAGCACGCTGGCTACCGCGACCGGGTTAATAACAATCACGCCCTGCGCGATCAGCGTCACGAGCGTTGCCACGCCTGCCGCCAGCACCAGCAGCCAGACGCCCACGCCGTTGCGCTTCACCACCGGGCTGTTCCATGTCGAGTCCAGACCGACTTCGCTGTCGTAGCGCTTCATCGCCGGAACCGCAAACACGCGGAAGATAATCAGCGCCACCAGCATCCCGATGCCGCCAATACCAAAGCCCCAGTGCCAGCCGTGGGTTTTTATCAGCCAGCCGGAAATCAGCGGGGCGATGAACGAGCCCATATTAATGCCCATGTAGAACAGCGAGAAACCGCCGTCACGACGCGCATCGCCTTTTTTATACAGGGTGCCGACCATCACCGAGATACAGGTTTTGAACAGGCCAGAGCCGAGCACGATGAACATCAGGCCGATAAAGAACAGGTTGTTGCCCATGATAGCCGACAGCGCAATCGACAGGTGGCCGAGCGCGATCAGAATCGAACCGTACCAGACGGCTCTCTGCTGGCCGAGCCAGTTATCCGCCAGCCAGCCGCCCGGCAGCGCGGCCAGGTACATGGTACCGGCAAAAATACCGACAATCGCCGAGGCGTTTTCGCGCGCCAGGCCCATCCCGCCGTCATAGACGGTGGCGGCCATAAACAGGATCAGCAGCGGGCGAATGCCGTAGAACGAGAAACGCTCCCACATCTCGGTAAAGAACAGCGAACCGAGCGGATAAGGATGGCCGAAGAAGGTTCGGCTCTCTTTGTGATTAACAGAGGATTGCATAATTCTCCCGAAAGGTATGTGTCGTGCTTGTAAACACCAGCAGGTACGCCGGCCAGTTACGTATCTGACCGATTTTTTACATGCGGCGAAAAGTTAGTTAACCATTTGATAACCAGTCGCTAGTTTTGTCTAGTACCGGACCAGGGACTTTAAGATGAAAATTCGACGATTGTCTACTTTTCTGGATTTAAAGATGGTTGGGAGTGAATAGTGATTGACTTCACACAGATAGAACCGACGGTATGATTGGGCCAAAAAAAGCCCGCGATAAACGCGGGCCTTTGTGAGATCGGCAATGATTATTTGCTTTTCTTAATGTGCTTAATCAAACGCTTACGCTTACGCATCTGGTTCGGCGTCAGGGTGTTGCGCTTGTTGGCGAACGGGTTTTCCCCTTCCTTGAACTGGATACGAATAGGCGTGCCCATCACGTCCAGCGATTTACGGAAGTAGTTCATCAGGTAGCGCTTGTAGGAATCCGGCAGGTCTTTCACCTGGTTGCCGTGAATCACCACGATTGGCGGGTTATAGCCACCGGCGTGGGCATATTTCAGCTTCACGCGACGACCGCGCACCAGCGGCGGCTGGTGATCTTCTGCAGCCATATTCATGATACGGGTCAGCATGGCGGTGCTCTGACGACGGGTGGAGCTGTCGTAGGCTTCACGCACGGATTCGAACAGGTTACCGACGCCGCTGCCGTGCAGCGCAGAGATAAAGTGCACGCGGGCAAAGTCGATAAAGCCCAGACGGAAGTCCAGGGTCTCTTTAACCTGCTCGCGCACTTCATTGCTCAGGCCGTCCCACTTGTTGACGACGATGACCAGTGAGCGGCCACTATTGAGGATAAAGCCGAGCAGAGAGAGATCCTGATCGGAGATGCCTTCGCGCGCGTCGATGACCAGCAGCACCACGTTGGCATCTTCAATCGCCTGCAGGGTTTTGATAACGGAGAATTTTTCCACCACGTCGGTGATTTTTCCGCGCTTACGTACACCGGCGGTGTCGATGAGGACATACTCACGTTCATCGCGCTGCATCGGGATGTAGATGCTGTCACGCGTAGTGCCCGGCATGTCGTAAACCACCACGCGCTCTTCACCCAGAATACGGTTAGTAAGCGTAGATTTACCTACGTTTGGACGACCGACGATAGCCAGCTTGATCGGCAGATCCTGCGGGTTGAAGTCATCCTCAGGCTCTTCTTCTTCGCCCTCTTCACCGTCTTCGAACTGCGCCCAGTATGCGGCGTCTTCGTCCACCTCTTCCGGCGGGTTCACTTCGTCCACCCACGGCAGCAGAACGGTTTCCAGCAGGCTGGTCACACCGCGACCATGCGATGCCGCAATCGGGTGGATATCCCCCATGCCCAGAGACCAGAAGTCCGCGATAGCCTGATCGGCATCGATGCCGTCAGTTTTGTTCGCCACCAGGAAAGTTGGCTTTTCGCGAGAACGCAGGTGCTTAGCGATTGCGGAGTCCGCCGGCATCAGGCCAGCGCGCGCATCCACCATGAACAGTACGACATCCGCTTCTTCAATCGCCAGCAAGGACTGTTCCGCCATGCGGGTTTCAACGCCGTCTTCTGTGCCATCAATACCGCCGGTATCAATACAGATGAACTCGCGTCCTTCCACCTCTGCACGACCGTACTTACGGTCACGCGTCAGCCCCGGGAAATCCGCAACCAGCGCATCACGGGTGCGTGTTAAACGGTTAAAAAGAGTGGATTTTCCAACGTTAGGGCGCCCGACAAGCGCGACCACAGGTACCATGTTTGAAGCCTCATAAAATTCAAATAAACGTCGCATTCGCGGCGTTTTTAAAAATGTCAAAACGGCTCCTGAGTGAACAGGAGCCGTTTAGTATACTACAACCGCCGGGTAATTAACGCGTGATCGCGTACAGCGTGCCGTCTTTTGCCTGAATCAGCAGTTTGCCGTCAGCCACAACCGGGTCGGTCAGGAAGCCTGAACCGTCCACTTTCTGCTGCGCCACGAAGCGGCCATTCTCTGGATCAACCCAGTGCATATAGCCTTCGCTGTCGCCAACCACCAGGCTACCGTTGTACAGCACTGGCGCGGTCAGCAGACGGTGCAGCAGATCGCTTTGCGTCCACAGCGTCACGCCGCCTTCGGTGCTCAGCGCCAGCAGGCGATCGTTCTGGTCAACCATATAGATGCGGTTACCGTCCACGATGAAATCATTCACAGAGCCCAGCTCACGTTTCCACATGATCTGGCCGCTGCGCAGGTCCAGCGCGGTCAGGTTGCCGTTATAGGCCAGGGCGTAAACCACACCGTCAACGATAACCGGGGTAGTGTCTACGTCGCTCAGGCGGTCGATTTCAGTTGAGCCAGTGGCCTGCGAGATACGCTGCTGCCAGATCATCTGGCCCTGCTGCATCAGCACGGCACTCACGCGACCGTTGTCACCGCCCACAATGGCAGCGCCAAATGCGGTTGCAGGTGCGGATTCACCGCGCAGAGAGAGCGCAGGCATATCCAGGTTAACGGTCCATTTTACCAGGCCGTCCGCTTCGTTCAGTGCCTGCAGCTGGCCGTTGCTGGTATGGATCAGCACCAGCCCGTCGCTCACAACCGGACGTGACAAGGATTCACCGGCTACGGCGGTCTGCCATGCAACAGAACCATCGCTGGCATTCAGCGCGTAAACCTGCGCTTTTTCGCTGCCCACGTAGACATGCCCACCGGAAACGGTCAGGCCGCCAGACAGCAGTGCAGGTTTACGGGAGAACCAGCCGTCTTTTTCCGCCAGGTTAACGGACCACACTTCTTTCCCGTCATCGGCGTTCACCGCTTTCACGGTACCTTTGCGGTCAGCGGCATAGACAACGCTGTCTGCATACGCAGGATGAAGGTTGGAATAGAAATCACCAATCCCACTGCCCACGGAGACATCCCACGCGGTGGATGGGGTAAACTGGTTTTCAACCGTCGGCAGTGGGGACATTTTCACAACGTCTTCTTCGCCACTGAACAGTGAACAACCACTTAATAACGTAACAGAAAGCAGTCCTGGCAGAAGTAATTTACGCAATTGCATCGGGTCCCTCTCAGACGGACAAATTATTTATTTTCATCTGCATCATTTCGCTCAGCGCAGGTGACGCTTTGCTCTCTACACCAGCTTGCCACGCTTTACGCGCGCCCGCTTTGTCACCTTTGCTCAGCAGTGCTTCACCGCGCAGATCGGCAACGATGGCAGCAAAACCTTCGCCTTTGATGGTATCGAGCGTTTTCAGCGCGTCGTCAGCTTTTTTCTGCTGAACCTGAATACGTGCCAGGCGCAGATTGATCACCGCTTTCAGGTTTTCATCGCTGGCAGCAGCAAGGCCCTGAGACAGCTGAGCAGCGGCTTTATCCAGTTCGTTTTTATCAACGTACTGCTGAGCCACTTCCAGCGCTGCCAGTGCACCGTAGGTGTTTTTGTTGTCAGCGGCAAATTTCTCTGCCGCAGCCAGCGTTTGCGGCTGGTCGGCACGAATCGCGCTAACGGTATTTTCATAGGACAGGGACGCGCCGCGCGCGGAATCTGCCTGATGGTTGTTCCAGTAACGCCAGCCCACCAGCGCACCCACACCTAAAATAACCCCAACAACCAGCGCTTTGCCGTTTTCAGCAAAGAAGCGTTTAATCGCGTCGACCTGATCGTGTTCGTTCTCGTACATTTCCACGCCGTCTTTCTCCTTAGCCCAATAGAGTGCGCAAGTGCGCCGCAACGCCGTCCTGCGTTACCGTTGTCTGCTCACCAGAGCGCAGGTCTTTTACTACCACTTCGCCGTTAGCCACTTCGGACTCGCCCAGCACCAGTGCAATACTTGCGCCCCACTTATCGGCACGAGCAAACTGTTTTTTGAAGTTGCCGCCGCCATGGTTGGTCATCAGCTTAACGCCCGGCAGCGCATCGCGCACGCGTTCGGCAAGCTGCATCGCCGCAGACTGCGTTTTCGCGCCTGAAGCCACCAGGTATATATCGACAACGGAATCTGCTTTAAATTCCGGATTAACTGCCTGAACCAGCAAAACAAGTCGCTCAAGCCCCATCGCGAAGCCAACCGCAGGCGCCGCACGGCCACCCAGTTGCTCAACCAGACCGTCATAACGGCCGCCGGCACACACGGTGCCCTGAGAACCGAGGCTGGTGGTTACCCACTCAAACACGGTGCGGTTGTAGTAGTCCAGACCGCGCACCAGACGCTGGTTCACTGTGTAGGCAATGCCCGCCGCTTCGAGCAGCTTGCACAGGCCGGTAAAGTGTTCGCGAGACTCGTCGTCCAGGTAGTCACCCAGCGCAGGGGCATCGTTCAGCAGTGCCTGAACATCAGGGTTTTTGGAATCAAGCACGCGCAGCGGGTTGCTGTACATGCGACGTTTGCAGTCTTCGTCCAGCTTCTCTTTATGCTGCTCCAGGAACGCCACCAGCGCATCGCGGTAGTTAGCGCGCGCTTCCAGAGAACCGATTGAGTTCAGTTCCAGCGAAACGTGCTCAGAGATACCGAGGGCGCGCCACCAGCGGGCGGTCAGCATAATCAGTTCGGCATCGATGTCCGGGCCCTGCAGGCCAAAGACTTCCACACCCAGCTGGTTAAACTGGCGATAACGACCTTTCTGCGGACGTTCGTGGCGGAACATCGGGCCGATATACCAAAGGCGCTGCTCCTGATTGTACAGAAGACCATGTTCGATGCCGGCGCGTACGCAGCCCGCCGTACCTTCCGGACGCAGGGTCAGGCTGTCGCCGTTGCGGTCCTCAAAGGTGTACATCTCTTTTTCAACCACGTCGGTTACTTCACCGATCGCGCGTTTGAATAACGGGGTCTGCTCTACAATCGGCAAACGGATTTCGCTGTAACCGTAGCTGCCGAGCACCTGCTTCAGCGTGCCTTCAATGCGCTGCCAGATGGCGGTTTCGCCAGGCAGGTAATCGTTCATGCCGCGGATGGCTTGAATGTTTTTTGCCACGTTTATTCTCTTTCTATATACAAAAAAAACCCAAAGAATGGGTTCAATCATACATGGGAAGCGGCACGCTTCCCATCACGTTATTTTTCAACCTGCTGAACGCTGATGCGCTGTGTCTCGTCCATCATCGCGGCTTTGGCGCGGATGCGGGCTTCAAGCTGGTCAATCATGTCGCTATTATCCAGACGATCTTTACGAACGCCATCTTCATAGAGACCACTTTTCTTGTTACCGCCGGTTACGCCCAGGGTTGAGACCAGCGCTTCACCCGGACCGTTCACGACACAGCCGATGATGGAGACGTCCATCGGGGTGATGATGTCTTCCAGACGCTGCTCCAGGGCATTCACCGTGCCGATCACGTCAAATTCCTGACGCGAACAGGTTGGGCAGGCAATGAAGTTGATCCCACGCGAGCGGATACGCAGCGATTTCAGAATATCGAAACCGACCTTGATCTCTTCTACCGGATCCGCCGCCAGCGAGACGCGCAGGGTGTCGCCGATCCCTTCGGAGAGCAGCAGGCCCAGGCCGATCGCAGACTTCACCGAACCGCTACGCAGGCCGCCCGCTTCGGTGATCCCGAGATGCAGAGGCTGGTCGATCTGTTTTGCCAGCAGGCGATACGATTCAACGGCCAGGAAAACGTCAGAGGCTTTTACGCTGACCTTGAACTGATCGAAGTTAAGACGATCCAGATGATCGACGTGACGCATGGCGGATTCGAGCAGAGCCTGCGGCGTTGGCTCGCCATATTTTTCCTGCAGATCTTTTTCCAGAGAGCCGGCGTTCACGCCGATACGGATTGGAATGTTTTTGTCGCGGGCGCAGTCAACCACCATGCGAATGCGTTCTTCATTGCCGATGTTGCCCGGGTTAATACGCAGGCAATCAACGCCGTATTCAGCAACTTTCAGCGCGATACGGTAGTCGAAGTGGATATCTGCAACCAGCGGCACGCTGACCTGCTGTTTGATCAGCTTGAACGCCTCAGCGGCATCCATCGTGGGCACTGAGACGCGGACAATGTCCGCGCCTACACGCTCTAATGCTTTGATTTGGTTGACCGTTGCTTCCACATCCGTGGTGCGCGTATTGGTCATCGACTGGACGGCGATAGGTGCCCCATCGCCGACTGGCACATTCCCAACGTAAATCCGTTTCGATTTTCTACGTTGAATCGGAGCCTGGTTATGCATGAAAAATCTCCCGCGTTGCCCGTCTGTTACTGTGCTGCTGATTGTTCGGCATTAACGGTAAGACGTGCAACCTGGTTAGTTCTGATAAAGCGGCTCAGGTCGACAGGTTTTCCTTGATACTGGATCTGTACCGCTGCCGGAGCGCCGATTTTAAGTTTGTAAGGTGCCTGACCCGTTAGGTTTAACGTGCCATCTTTCCGCTGCAGGCCGCTGAACAGTTTTTTACCTGTCGCGTCAGTCACTTCCAGCCAACAGTCAGCCGTGAAGTTCATCACCAGCGCGTTTGGATCGGCGGCTGGCGCGGCGGTTGCCGCCGGGTCGGTCGGCAGAGACGCCGCGGCGTTGTTCGCCGGCTGAGTCGCTGCAGGGGCGTTCGCCGCAGTATCGACATTTGCCTGAGAAGGGGCGACGACCGCGTTTTGATCCTGAGCCTGAGGCGCAGCGGTGTTCGCCGTTGCGGCCGGAGCCTGTGCTGCATCGGTTGCCGGAGCCGTTGTTTGCGGCTCGCTTGAGGCCGCCGCACCGTCGGTGTTCAGCGGAACGCTCTGGGCACCACCATTGCTCGCCTGATTGAGTTCAGCGGAGGATTGATCGGCCATAGTGGTGATCTCTTCCTGCTGCGCCTTGTGGTTTTGCCACCACCATGCGCCAGTCAGGCCGACAACAACAAACAGCACCAGCCAGGTAAAGCTCATCAGCCAGCCATCACGTTTTTTACGACGTTTCCCCAGGGAGAAAGTTTGCATCGGGGCAACTTTTGCTGCACGAACCGGTGCCTGCTTCTCCATCATTGGCAGTAATTCGTTTTCGGGGATGTGCACCAGTTTTGCGTAAGAGCGGATATAGCCGCGCAGAAATGTTGAAGCCAGATCGGCAGGCGCCTTATCTTCTTCAATATCGCGAACCGTGGAAACTTTCAGGCACAAGCGTTCTGCAACAGCTTGCTGGCTGAGTCCGAGTTGTTCACGGGCGTTGCGAAGACGAACGCCAGTGGAGAGTGCTTCATGTTGGTCGTGAGTGGCTTCAGTATTCATTCGCTACAACTACTGGTACGTGAAAAAAAGGGTTCAGGTGCCGGTGAGTCACAATGCCGCCCGCACCGCGAAACTTCAGGTCAGTTAACCTTGAACAGACAGTATAAGACTGTCAGCCGATAGATGACAGTGCAGCTCTGCCCGCGTGGCTAAACTGTTGTTACGTCGTTACATACTGCCCGAAACTCATATGAAACGCACCGTAATTATTAATCAAACGTCACGAATCTGACTGATTATTCAGTCAGATTATGCATCACAGCGTAGATAATGCGCCGTGATGCATAATAATCAAACAGCTTTAACCGCAATGGTCTCGCCCTGCATGCGTTTACGCAGGGTACGTTTGGTACGGTCAATGACGTCACCGGCCAACTGTCCGCATGCAGCATCAATATCATCACCGCGGGTTTTACGCACGATGGTGGTGAAACCATACTCCATCAGCACCTTGGAGAAACGGTCGATACGGCTGTTCGAGCTACGGCCATACGGCGCGCCCGGGAACGGGTTCCATGGGATCAGGTTGATTTTGCATGGCGTATCCTTCAGCAGTTCAGCCAGCTGATGCGCGTGCTCAGTACCGTCGTTGACGTGGTCCAGCATCACGTACTCGATGGTGACGCGGCCCTGGTTTGCGTTGGATTTCTCCAGGTAGCGACGCACGGCAGCGAGGAAGGTTTCGATATTGTACTTTTTGTTAATCGGTACAATTTCGTCACGAATTTCATCGTTTGGCGCGTGCAGGGAGATAGCCAGCGCAACGTCAATCATGTCGCCGAGCTTATCCAGCGCAGGCACAACGCCTGAGGTAGACAGCGTCACGCGGCGCTTGGACAGGCCAAAACCGAAGTCATCCAGCATGATTTCCATCGCCGGCACCACGTTGGTCAGGTTCAGCAGCGGTTCGCCCATCCCCATCATTACCACGTTGGTGATCGGACGCGTGCCGGTCACTTTTGCTGCACCCACGATTTTCGCGGCGCGCCAGACCTGACCGATGATTTCAGACACGCGAAGGTTACGGTTAAAACCTTGCTGAGCCGTAGAGCAGAATTTGCACTCCAGCGCACAGCCCACCTGAGAAGAGACGCACAGCGTGGCACGATCGTCTTCCGGGATGTAGACGGTTTCAACGCGCTGATCGCCTACGGCAATCGCCCATTTGATGGTGCCGTCTGCCGAGCGCTGCTCTTCCACCACTTCCGGCGCGCGGATTTCAGCCACTTCTTTGAGCTTGTTGCGCAGCACTTTGTTGATGTCGGTCATCTCATCAAAGTTGTCGCTGCAGTAGTGGTACATCCATTTCATTACCTGATCGGCACGAAACGGCTTCTCACCCATATCTTTAAAGAACTCGCGCATCTGCTGACGGTTCAGGTCCAGCAGGTTAATTTTTCCATTTTTATTGGGAACCGCAGGAATGGCGACTTCGGAGGTATTCACTAGTTCAGACATAATTTTTTCCGGCCTCGTTGTTACACGTTGTGGCCCTTGGTGGGTTGAAAAGAAACGCCCCGGAAAGCGGTCTGCTCGTCCGGGGCGTTGCATTGTACAAAGTCTGGCGCAGGGATGCCACGTTTGCACGCGGCATTTACGAAATTATTAGCGAGTGCGCGGGCACACTTCGCCTTCAGCGAAGAAGAACGCGATTTCGCGCGCGGCAGACTCAACGGAGTCGGAACCGTGGGTGCCGTTCTCGGTGAAGCTGTCCGCGTAGTCAGCGCGCAGGGTACCTGCCAGCGCGTTGTCCGGGTTGGTTGCACCCAGCAGATCGCGGTGACGCTGTACTGCGTTTTCGCCTTCCAGCACGGAGACCACGATTGGACCGGAGGTCATGAACTCCACCAGGCCGTCAAAGAATGGACGACCTTCGTGCTCAGCGTAGAAACCGCGAGCCTGCTCAACGGTCAGGTGCAGCATTTTGGTGCCAACGATCTTAAACCCTGCTGATTCAAAGCGAGCGAAGATGCTGCCAATAACGTTTTTTGCCACCGCGTTTGGTTTGATGATGGAAAAAGTACGTTCAATAGCCATTGATAACCTCTGTAAAATGTTCTGTTGTTTTGCATACCTGAGTATGGTGTGGCGCGGATTATAAAGAGCAATAGCGCCATTGCCTATGGTTCTGCATAACATTTTTTTAAAATGAGACGAAGATTAGCAACAGGCCGGATTTCGCATACCGTGTCGATGGCGTAAACAGAGCGGGCACTGCTTTTCATCAGGCGTAAATGACCAGAACTGGCGCTGGCACGTCAGGCAAACTGCTTTATATGCGGGAGTGGCCACGTTTTTTGCCGGTCCATCTGTTTCTGCGGCGTTTATCGCCTCGTGCTGACATACTGCTTCACAGCCACCGCAGCCGGTACAGCGCCCGGTCTCCACCACCAGCGCGGCGTTCTCAAACCGAATCGCGTTTTCCGGGCAGCTTCGCCAGCATGCACCGCACAGCACGCACTTATTAATATCGAGTGCGATATCTGACTCGCTAAACGTCGAGAATGCCCTGCGCAGCTCCCGCGGCCCCGGGGAAACGCGACAGGCTTTTACATCCTCGCGGGGAACGTGCATCAGCGCACGACGAGCGATATTCACCTCGCCGCTCGGTATGAGCTTAAACCCCCACTCCGCTTCACCACGGCGACGAAGCGCAAGATTAAGCCGGGCAAGTGCCAGCAGCCAGTCAGGGTATTGCTCTGCGTCGATACTGATAAAACGAACCTGGCGTTGCGCGTGCCACAGCAGCAGCTCATTCACCCCAGGTGCGCGTTCAGTAAAAGGCCCAACAAGGGTATCTCCACGCAGAAATCGCTTTCGCGGCGCGATGCCGGTAATGGCCCCGGAGGGGCAGACGAACAGGCAGTCACCGCATTCAATACAGCGATTTTCATCAACCGAGACGCCGGTTTCCGTAAAAGAAAAAGCCTGCGCTGGACAAACGTCCGCGCAGGCGCAGCAGGAAGCGTGGCGAAAACGGCGACGGACGCACGCATGCGTCACGTCCATCGCCGGGACAAACGTCAATCTGCCCATCAGCCAATACTGAAGAAAACGAAGCGCAGCATCAGCTCACCCACAATCAGCAAGGCGCTGCCCAGCAGCAGCGTGCCGCGCGCCGCTTTCAGGCCGCCCGCAGCAGAGCAGAGCATACCTGCAACGGACACGCACCAGCTCAGCAGATGTACCGCGCGCAGCTGTTCGAGCATCCGTAGCGGTGCGTGAGGGAACGTCACCACGGTATTGTCCATGACAGTGATGTCTGCCAGCCAGACGGGCTGCATCACCAGACGCACAAGCACCACCAGCGTGATAATGACAACCGCCGCACGCAAGGTAGTCTGGGAACGCATCCCAACTGCCATGCAGGCTGAACCGATGATACCCACCGAGCCGATAAACAGTACCAGCGTGTTAATGTGCTGCCAGGTCACCACGGACGCGTGCATGTAGATCTGTGCCATGCAGAACACGTCCACCAGCCCGACAAGACCCGCCACGGCCAAAAGCAGCTTCCAGCCTGGCTTATTGGAAAACATCAGCAGCACGGCGAGGCCAAGCGCCGCCAGGTAAAGGCTGGCGAAGATAATCTCGCGGCTCAGCCACGAGCTGGAGACGTGGCGTAGCGCGTTCAGGGCGTTGAGCGGATAGCCCATATGCAGCGCTGAGGCGAGCAGCCCCAGGCTCGCCAGCACAAACGCCCCAGCGGCAGGCAGCAGCGCGCTACGCGGTGTAGTATGCGCCCCCCCGAACGCCAGCCAGAGCGTCACGCCAACCGATCCCTGCAGGAACAGCGTAAAAATCAGCAGCGGTAACTCATGCATGACGTTTCCCCTCTTTCTCTGCGCCCTGATGCGCTTTGATCACCAGGTTTGGTTTTGTAATCGAGGAATCAGGCAAGCCCTTCACATCGCATACCGCACCGTATTTCGCCCGAAGTTCATCAATAGGCCCAAATTTGATCGCCTCAAGCGGACAGGTTGCCACGCAGACGGGCTGCTCGCCCTTTGCCTGCAGATCCACGCAAAAATCGCATTTGGACATCTGCCCGGTCTGCTCGTTGAGCTGTGGCGCGCCGTAAGGGCAAGACCACGCGCAGTACCCGCAGCCCACGCACTTATCCGTATCAACGCGCACGATGCCGTCGCCCGGACGCTTGTGCATTGCGGTGGTCGGGCAGTTTTTGGTGCAGATCGGGTCCGCACAGTGGTTACAGGAGATAGAGAGCGTGTAGGCAAAAACGTTGTTGCTAACGCCGCCCTGCCCGGTTGGGATGAAATTCCCGCCGTTGACTTCGTATACGCGACGGAAACGACGTCCGACCTCAAGGTTGTTTTTGTCTTTGCACGCCACCTGGCATGCCTTGCAGCCCGAGCAGCGGGAAGAGTCAATATAGAAACCCAGCTGTTTATCGCTCACCGGCGCGTAGTGTTTAAACTGACTCATGCTTTAGCTACCTCCACCAGCATGGTTTGATGGGAATTCCCTTTCGCAAGCGCGGTAATACGGGCAGAGCTGAGCACGTTCGCGCAGCCGCCTTTATCGACGCCCTGTTCGTCCGGCTGCCACCAGGCGCCTGCCTGCATGGCAACAACGCCCGGAATGATGCGCGGCGTGACTTCAGCCGGAATTTCACAAATGCCGCGCGCGTTATGAATGCGCACGGTATCCCCCTGGGAAATGCCGCGCTTTTGCGCGTCCTGCGGGTTGATCCACAGCTTTTGCTGCTGCGCCTCAATCAGCCACGGGTTGGCGTACTGGGTTGAGTTAGCACGGTTTTTCCCTTTCCAGGTGATCAGCTGCAGCGGGAAGGTTTTCGCCAGTTCGTCTTCCGGCCCTTCGTGGGCGGGCACGTAGTGCGACAGCGCCGGAATCTCCGGATGGTGCATGTCGTACAGACGCTTCGAGAAGATCTCAATTTTCCCGGACGGCGTCGGGAACGGATGATTTTGCGGATCGCGAATATTGTCTTCAAAAGCGACGAACGGCGCGCTTTTGAAAAGATGCTGGCGCGTCTTTTGTAGCGTCGCGAAGTCCGGCAGGTTTTCATCTGGCATGGAGAGCCGCGTCTGCTCCCAGATGTGCTCAATCCACGCTTTTTCGTCACGACCCTCGCTGAATGCAGGTTCGACGCCAAGCTTAGCAGCAACTTCCCGCAGCCAGTCGTAGTCTGAACGGCGTTCGAATTCAGGTTCAATCAGCTTTTCCGACAGGATCAGATAGCTTGCCGTGCCCCAGGTTTCGCCGATATTCCAGCGTTCCATAAAGCTGGTTTCCGGCAGGAGAAGATCGGCGTATCGGGCGCTCGGCGTCATAAACAGATCGCTTGCGACGATAAACTCGATTTTCGACTCGTCTTCCAGCACGCGCGTCGCCTGATGCAGATCCGGGTTCTGGTTAGCCAGATAATTTCCCGCCAGCGAGAAGAGGATGCGGATATTACTGTCCAGCTTCTCTGCATCCTTCAGGCCGTCTTCCGCCGTTACCTTAGAAGCATCATCGGCGGCCTGCACCCAGTTCATCACCGATATTTTGGCTTTTACCGGGTTATCCGGCATCTCCGGCCCGGCAGCAAATTTACGATTAGCGCAGCCGCCATAGCCTGCCGCCCAGCCGCCCTTCACCCCAACGTTACCCGTCAGCGTTGCCAGTAACGTCGAGCCGCGCGCGGTGCGCTCGCCGCAGTTATGGCGCTGCGGTCCCCAGCCCTGGATCAGCGCGGCGGGTTTGGTGGTTGCGTAGTCGCGCGCCAGCTGACGAATGGTCTGCGCAGGCACGTGGGTGATTTTCTCTGCCCACTCGGGCGTTTTCGCCACGCCATCTTTTGCGCCGCTCAGATAAGCCATCAGGGATTCATTGGCCGGAACGCCTTCCGGCATGGATGCTTCGTCAAAGCCCAGGGTATAGCGCTGAATGAAGTCGCGATCGTGCAGATTCTCCGTGACGATCGTGTACATCATAGCGTCCATCAGGGCGTTGTCTGTTGTGGGAAGCAGCGGGATCCACTGGTCAGCAAGAGAGGAAACCGTATCGGAATAGCGCGGATCGACAACGATAAAGCGCGTGCCGTTTTGCTTCATCTTCTGATAGAAGTAGTTGCTGTGACCAAAGATCGTCTCCGTCGGGTTATGTCCCCAGAGAATGACCAGTTTGGTATCCAGCAGCGTGTCCAGAGAGCTGCCGCTGGCGGCGGTGCCGTAGGTATACGGCGTGGCTGCCGCCGTGTTGCCCATACTGACCGAGTGATAGCTTTCAAGATAGCCGCCGGTTAAGTTGAGCAGACGACGAACCATTTTATCGCCGGAAAACGTTCCGCCGGATACCGCAGTACCCACGTGCACATAGCGTGAGGCAGCGCCGTATTTTTGTGTAATCTTTTTTAATTGATTCGCAATAAGCGTGGTGGCTTCATCCCAGGTAATACGCTCGAATTTTCCTTCGCCACGTTTACCCACGCGTTTCATTGGATATTTAAGCCGATCGGGATGATAAACAAATTTCCGATAAGCGCGGCCACGAACGCAGGCGCGCATTATCGGCATCTCCGGATCTAACGCATTGTCCGGGCGGGTAGAAATTCGGGTTACAACGCCCTCACTAACGTGAGCACGAATATCACACTTCCCGCCACAGTCAAACGTGCTACAGGTCTGCACGACTTTTTCTTCAGGCGTCACGTCTGCTGCCACCGTGCCCTGTGCCCGTGCTTTGCTGGTTGTCACCACAAACGGGAGTGCGGCCAGAGCCGATCCTGCCTGAATAAAATGCCGCCGGGACAGGGCAGGAATAAGACCCTCTTCCTGATTTTTATTCTCTTTCATTGCTCGTTCCTACAAATAAAAACGCATTCTCGTTTTTTTTCAGGAACGCATATTGATAATTATCAAGCTAACTCTTCAGAGGTAATACTTAACGGTCTAATTCAAAATTGACCGTCGCCGTTTGGCCTGATTTATCCATTACCAGTAATTGATATTCACCCGGTAAATATAATTTTAATGAATAATTATAATTCCGCCCCGCTAAAGGCTCTCCATTTAAAAACCACCAGCGCTCCCCTTCCCCTCCTGTTGAAATAACAGAAAGCGTGACATTACCTTCACCGGGAAGTCGCTTAATAACAGCCCCCTCTCTGATACCCGAAATCATAAGCGGCGCTACATTGTTATTGTCCAGAGGCGGACAGTCAGTTGATCGGGCAGGGAGACGCGCAGCCCTTTTTTCAGCAGCGGGCAACCAGGGCTCCAGCGGCAGCGGCCAGACGTCCAGGACTTTCTCTGTAGCATCGGGGCAATCTGCGGCCACACGTTTGCCCTTTTTATCCACCCAGACCGGGAAACGAATGCCGCGAATACCTTCCTGCTCCGGCAGCAGCAGCGTGGGTGGTTCACTCCCTTCCAGCAGCCAGGTCGAAAGACG
The DNA here is from genome assembly GCF_011683705.1 of Enterobacter sp. 725m/11. NCBI lineage: Bacteria > Pseudomonadati > Pseudomonadota > Gammaproteobacteria > Enterobacterales > Enterobacteriaceae > Enterobacter > Enterobacter sp. 725m/11. Next base: position 89,549 of record NZ_JAAQOK010000004.1, read on the forward strand.
ACGCCGACAGTTTTCACTGCCTTCCGGCAGCGACTGGCCGCCCGGCCAGCAGATCACGCCCCGCCCAACGCTCTCCGGACGCGGATCGCGCGGCAGACGGGCTTCGTCTATTGTCGAGCGCGACTGAAGCAGGTTATTGACCTGGTTTAATAGCGGCACTGCGCTGGCGAAACCAAACTGCCCCGCCACTGGCGTGCCGTCCGGTCGTCCGGTCCAGATGCCTATCACGTAGCGGGCATTCAGACCGATGGCCCAGGCATCACGGTAGCCGTAGCTGGTACCGGTTTTCCATGCCAGCGGGGCGATTTGCGGTAGCGCATTATCCGGCAGCGGCTGCGCTTCATTCGCCAGAATACGGCGAATAATCCACGCCGAACCTGGCGATAACAGCGGGCGTTCAGTTAGCGGGTCGCCCGGCTGTAAGCGCAGCCGGCCCGCCTTGCCATGCCTTGCAAAGGCGCTGTACGCGGCGGCGATATCTGCCAGCCTCGCGCCTGCGCCACCCAGGATCAGCGACAGATTCGGCTGCGCTCCGGCAGGCAGGATCAGCGGCAGGCCTGCGTTACTCAGCATCCCGGCAAACCGTTTGGGACCGTAGGCTTCCAGCACCTGGACGGCTGGCAGGTTGAGCGAGCGCACCAGCGCTTCACTCATGCTGACCGGCCCGTGGAACCCGCTGTCAAAATTTCCCGGGCGATAATCACCGGTTTTTCTGGGCACGTCCTGAAGCAGCGAGGCGGGATGGATCAGGCCATCATCCAGCGCCATACCGTAGATAAACGGTTTCAATACCGATCCCGGGGATCGGATCGCGTTAACCATATCCACATGGCTGAAACGCGTGTCATCGTTGATATCCACCGAGCCGACCCAGCCGCGCACCTTCATGTCGGTATGATCGACCACGATCATCGCCAGCGAACTGCGTGCCGGCAGGCGGGATTTCCAGTTCATCGCCAGCTCTTCCAGCTGCCGTTGCAGTCCGGCATCCAGCGTAGTGACAATCTTTGTGTCGCGGCTTTTGCCGAGCATCATGCGTGCAAAGAGCGGCGCCAGCTGCGGCATCTGCCTGGGAGCCAGCCATACCGGCTCTTCACGGGACTCTTTCACCTGCTTTGCTGACCAGACGCCCTGAATCTTCATGCGATCGAGCACTTTGTTACGTGCCGCTTCGGCCCGCTCGGGCCAGCGATCCGGGCGCAGACGGCTGGGTGCCTGCGGCAGTACCGCCAGCAACGCCGCGTCGGAGTAGCTCAGCTGCGACGGGGGTTTCCCAAGGTAGGTCCAGCTTGCTGCTCCCACGCCCTGCAGCGTGCCGCCAAACGGAGCACGATTGAGATAGAGCGTAAGAATGTCACGCTTAGAGAGGTGCCATTCCAGCTGCATCGCCCGCCAGAGCTGGCGAATTTTGCCGCCAAAGGTGCGCGAATGCGGATCCAGCAGGCGTGCCACCTGCATGGTAAGCGTGCTTCCTCCCGAAACCACTCTTCCGGAACTGAGATCCTGCCAGGCGGCGCGCAGGACAGAGAGCGGGTTTACGCCCGGATGCTCCCAGAACCAGCGATCTTCGTACTGGATCAGAGCCTCAAGATAACGGGGAGAAACCTCTTCAATGGTCACCGGGTAGCGCCAGATGCCTTCGCTGTCGGCAAAACGCCAGAGCGGCGCGCCCTTCTCGTCCACCACAACTCGTGCGGGGTTAACCTCTTTCAGAGGCAGCGGCCACAGGCGGTCGGCGGCGACAATCAGCCCCCCTAAAACGAGAAGCGCTCCCGCCAGCCAAAGCCAGCGGGAGCGTGTCAGACGCGCTATCAACATATTACGGAACAACAATCAGCGGGCCGCTGGCCGCACCCGTTGCCCGCCACTGCGGAACGTACATAGACTCCACCATCGGAACCGGCACCTGGTAGGTGCCCGGCGTTACGGCACGGGCCAGATAAACCAGCGTAACCGGCTGACCTTCGTTTACCGGCACGGCGGCCACAAAGCGGTCGTCGCGGAACTCCATGTGCTGAATGTCCGCCTGCTGCATCTGGCTGAGCAGGTTCTGCACTTCGCTGCCGCTGTCCTGCAGGCTTGCGCTGCTGCTCGCCAGGTTCTGGTTTTCCAGCTCCAGACCAGCAGGGAGGAGATCCACAACCAGCGCATCCGGAACGTTCTGGCTGGCTTTCACTTCAAGCCAGACCAGCACCAGCTCACCGCTTTTCAGCGAAGAGAGCGATTTGCTGCTGCCATCGGTTGCCAGGATATGACGTTCAACCTGCAGCACGTTGGAACTCGGCTGAGGCGCATATTCCGGATAGCCGGTGCTGTCCAGACGTACCCACAGCGGTGCCGTGCCGGTATTGGTTACCTGAAGCGCACCAAGCTGGTCGCCGCTTACGTTTTGTACCTGCGCCTTATCGCCGCCTGATGCGGTATCAGACAACGTGGTTTTCGCCTGCCATGCGCCTGACAGGGTTTGCAGCGAACGTCCGGCCAGGAACAGCGCATTGCTCTCCTGGGTGGATAGCCAGCGCTGGCTGAATGCCTGTTCAGAAAGAGCATTCAGCAGCGTATTTTGCGCATCCGGCAGCAATTTATACTCCTCCAGAAGGGAGAGCATCAGCGCGTTATCGCGAAGCGGGCTGCCGTAATCGGCCATCCATGTTTTTCTGTCGTTACGCGGCGTTTTGAGCGCCAGATCCAGCGCCTGCTGGCTGCGCGGCGCATCGCCCATCAGTTTGAGCGCCATGCCCAGCTGCATCAGCGGCAGCCCGGAAGCCGCCTGCCCGTGGCGCTCCCAGATTTCACGCAGCGCGCCCAGCGGGGCTTTTTGCTGACGCGCCAGCACCAGCGAGGCATACGCCTGCACGGCAAATTTGCTGGCCTTGGCGTCGTCGCTGTAGCGGATAGACATCATGCCCGGATCCTGCAGGTAGCGCAGCAGACGGTTGTTGGCGTTGTTCACCGCATCGGCAGGTACGCTATAACCTTGCTCGCCCGCGCGCACCAGGAAGTCAGTCACATAGGCGGTCAGCCAGTACTCTTCAGGGCCATTTTTATCCCACAAGGCAAAACCGCCATCATCACGCTGCATCTTCAGCAGACGCGAGATCCCAATATCAATGGCAGCACGGCGCTGGTCATCGGTATCTCCTTTTATACCAAGCGCGGTAAGCTGCGCGGCGTTGGTATAGAGTGACGGGAACAGGCCGCTGGTGGTCTGCTCAAGGCAGCCATACGGATACGCCTGCAGTTCACGAATATAGCGCGCCAGGTTGAGCGGTGGTTTGCCGCTCAGCAGCAGTTGCCCCTGCAGGGTGGCAGGAGAGAAACCGTTGCTGTGCTGCGCCGGTGCGGTCCAGGACTCGCCGGGGTTCAGCATGGCACCGGTATTGACCGTCTGCGCCGGGAATGCCGGACGTACGCCAATTTTCCAGCTCTTCTGCTGCGGGGCAAAGGTTTCGCCCGGAAGCTCCAGGCCGGTAACCTGCGCCGTCACCTCACCGTCGCCATAACCCTCCAGCGCACGCACCGGAATAAACAGGGTACTGCGCGCGCCCGGCGGCAACTGAACCGGCTGCGGCTGTGCACCTTCCAGCGACACTTTTCCTGTCGCGCTCAGGGCGACGTTCAGCGATTGCGGTTTGTCGGTCAGGTTAGTGAGATCCAGCGTCAGCCGTGAGGTATCTCCACTTGCCAGGAAGCGCGGAGTATTAAGCTCGGTAATAACCGGCGCGGCCACCACAACCTTGCTTTCGCTGCTGCCGAAATCATCTTCTGTCCACGCCTGCGCCATCAGACGCAGTTCGCCGTTGAAATCACCAATAGGCAGCGTAACGGTGCCTTCTCCGTTGGCATCCAGCGTAACCGGCTGAGCCTGCTGGGCAATAATGGTGACGTGGTTCACCGGCGGTTTACCGCCGCGCTTGAGTTCATCGCCGTCACCACCGAAACGCAGCGCGGCCATGCGGCCCTGCCCTTCAATGACCTGGCCGTAGATATCATAGATATCCGCGCCGTAACGCTTCTGGCCGAAGAAGGCCTGCCATGGATCTGGCGTAACGTAATCGGTAATGTTCAGCACGCCGCTGTCCACCGCCGAGACCAGCACGTTCACTTTCTGCGGAACCGCCCCCTCTTTTACGCTGGCTTTCACTTTCACAGAGAGCGTCTGGTTTGGACGCATTTTCTGCGGGTTATCCAGCGCAATGTTGAGACGACGATTTTCGTCGCCCATCGGCAGGTGCAGCAATCCAACCGCGCGCTTCGGCGTGGCGGATTTGGATTTATCGCCGGGACGAACCACCAGCGTGCTGAGATAGAGATCGTGACGCTTCCAGGCTTTATCCACCGGAATAGAGAGATCCAGACCGTTTGCCGGCACGTCGATCTCTTTCCACCACAGCGGTCCTTCGCTGGATTCGATCATCGCATAGCCCTTGCCTGCTGCCGGGGCCGCAATGTGCAGGTTAATGGTATCGCCCGGCTGATAAGCGGGTTTATCCAGCTTCAGCGTTACGCGGTCCGGACGTGCAGCCCCCGTGCCATCGCTGTTATCCTGCCAGCTGTAACCGGCCCAGAAGCGTACGCTGCTGACCATGTCATCAGGCGCTTTCACTTCCAGACGGTATGAGCCCCACTCCACCGGGAAGGTGACTTTTCCGGTTTCATCGGCCTTGAGGTTAAGCTCCTGCTCGCCCTCAACCAGATCTTTTTGATCGAACTGAGACTGCCAGCCCTCACTCTCGGACCAGTTCCAGAAGTAGTCACGGCGCTCACGGATAAGACGCACCTGCAAGCCGGATACCGCTTTTTTCGCCCCGCTGGCATCGGCATAGACAATGTCAAAACTGGCGTTGCCGTTCTCATCGACGATCGGCTGGTTGACGGTGGTATCGGTACGGTAGTCATAAACGGCCTTGCTGGCGAACTGTGGGCGGATCCCCGGGAGTTCAGCCGCAGGCCAGATAGCCTGCTCAGCGCGTCGTGTCACCGGACGCCCGCCTGATTCCAGCAGGCTGGCCTGCAAAATCAGTTGCAGCGGCGAGTGCGTATCTTTCCACTGGCTTTCGGTGGTTACCTGCCCGCGGCCCTTTTCGTCCAGCGTAAGCTGCACTTCATCCAGGCTGCGGCTCAGGTTTTCTTCGGCAATATCACCAAACTGGAAGCCAGGCAGTGCAGGAACGGCGTCGCGTAGCGGGCGCAGGAAAAGCTGGCCTTGCAGAGCATTGCCGTTAGCCGGTGCGCCATACAGGTAATAGCCTACAACGTTAAAGTCCACATCATCCTGCGGGGAAACCGGTGTTTTTTGCCCGGTCAGATTCAGCGCCATACGCTCAGGCATAAAATCTTCGACGTGGAAATCCCACATGCGCTGCTGGTTATCGCCCGTATTCGCACGAATATGCCACATGCCGGTCTGGGCGCCGCTATCAAGCGGATAGTTGAAGCGATAGAGACCGTTCTCGGGTTGCACAACGACCGTACGTGCTACCTGTCCGTCCGGACGCAGCACGTCAAGTTTTACCGGCTGATCGGGAAGCGGTTTTCCGTCGCTGTCGCGCAGCAGGCCGTTAAGGATCACCGTTTCACCCGGACGATAGAGATCGCGCGGGCCAAACATAAAGAACTGCTTGCTGTACCCGGGCTTGCCGGCGATATCAAACTCCGCCAGATCCAGCGCAGGAAGCTTGAGGTCAAGAAGCGTGGTCTGGCCGTCTTTGCTGGCCAGGATCAGCGCGGCTTCTTTATCGGTTTCCAGTTTCGCATGACCGTCGGCGTCGCTGTTCGCCTCGGCAAGGGTCTGCCCTTTATCGTTCAGCAGGGTAATGGTCACGCCTGACTGCGCCGCACCGTTTTCAAGACTCTGGGTGAAGATGTCCAGGCGGTTATGATAACGGTGAGCGGACAGCCCAATATCACTTAAGGTAAAGAGCGTCGCGGCGTTACTGTAGTTATAGTGACCGGCCTGATTCATCACGGCGATATAGACGCCAGACTGCTGGAGCGGCTTAATCTCTTTGAGCGGCAAAAGCAGTTTTTCACGCGTGTTGCGCGCCGGGTTGAGGTCGAAACGGCCGGTATAGACCAGTTCCGCCATCTTCAGCAGGTTGTCGGATTCCCAGTTGGTCAGCGAGTTACGGTACTCCCACTGGCTGACAAACGAGGCCAGCGACTCCGGCTTCACGCGGTAGAAGTTGACGTCCACGTTGCTGACGTTAAGCGCCATCACCGGCAACCCTTCCACCACTTTGCCCGGCAGCAGCGAGCCGCGGCTGGCGAAACCGACCGACGGCTCTATATCTCGCGTGGTCAGGGCTTTTTCATAATCAATGCCAAAGGTCGCTTTGTTCAGCGCCAGCAAATCACGTTCAACGGTGACGACCAGATTACGATTCGGCTCCAGGTGGCGCAGGCGCAGCTCCTTAAGATTGGGCGCCAGCTCCCAGGCACCGTCCACCTTCCCGCTTTTCTTATCCACCACATGCACCGTTTTGGCGAAATCCTGGCTGGGATCCAGCGGTACAGAGAAGGTCAGAACCAGCGTCGCGGCGCCGTCGAGTTGCACTTCAGAAACATCCAGCAGCGTCAACGCCTTGCCCTGACTCTGCGCGGCCAGCTTAGCCAGCTTTTCAGGATCAGTTTTTTCCGGGGCTTTCTGTTGTGAAGCAGTAGACGCTGCGGGCGCAGCAGCCTGAGGTTTATCGTCGCTGTTATCACAGCCGACAAGCGTAAAGGTGGTGAGCAGCGCGAGAGAGAGCGCGGCTAAGCGAAACGGTTTCATCCTGTGTCCCTGGCCTGAGGGGGCCTGTTGGTCGTCGTCCGGATAAGTATTATCCGCAAGTTTCGTTAATACAAAAAGTCCAATTTTATAATCTGGAAAGCGCCTCGCAGAATTGCATCTCGCTGATCTAACGGGTTGGAAGCGCGATCACACGGCGTAACGTAACATGTTACCTTTCACGTCATTTGTTTTTAAAACAAGAAGATAGCTGGATAAACTCGCGCTGAGCCTGCTAGTTTTATACCCATGACGCACCCCGAGTGCGCGGTTCAATAAGAGAGAAAGCCATGAAACGAGCCGTGAACGCCCTACAAAATTTCGGAAAATCACTTTATGGACCTGTACTTATCTTACCCATCGTCGGCCTGTTTATCGCCTTTGGGAATGTACTGGGTAACGGCAATCTGGCCGAGTACCTGCCGCTTCTCGGCCATCCGCTGATCCAGAATGTCGGGCTGCTGATCGCCAAATCTGCCGTATCGGTGCTGGTCAACCTGGCGCTGGTGTTTGCTGTCGGGATCCCTATAGGACTGGCAACGCGAGACAAAGGCTACGCGGCGCTGATTGGGCTGGTGACCTTTATCGTATTCATTAACGCGATGAACGTGACGCTACAGCTTCAGGATGAACTGGCTCCGGCTGAGCAGATGAAAGCCGCCGGACAAAGCATGGTGCTGGGCGTCCAGGTGCTGGAGATGGGCGTTTTCGCCGGGATCCTGACCGGGGCGCTCTCCGGTTATCTGTACAACAAATATTCCGGCGTACAGTTTAACGGCGCGATGGCGATTTACTCCGGCCACTGCTTTGTGGCGATTGTCATGCTGCCCGTCTCTATGCTGCTCGGCGTGGTCATGAGCGAACTCTGGCCGTACGCGCAGCATGGGATTAGCGCCCTGGCGCTGGCTATTAAAGGCTCTGGTCCGTTCGGGGTGGCGATCTACGGTTTCCTTGAGCGCATTCTGGTACCGACGGGTCTGCATCATCTGGTCTATACGCCGTTCCTGTATACCGAACTGGGCGGCACGCAGGAGGTGTGCGGCACGGCTTACCAGGGCGCGCGCAATATCTACTTCGCCGAGATGGCCTGCCCGGACGTCAAACAGCTCAGCGGCACCGTGGTGTGGGATGCGCGCGGCATCAGCAAGATGTTTGGCCTGCCCGCCGCCGCACTGGCGATGTACATGACCGCGAAGCCAGAGCGTAAGGCGATTGCCAAGGCCATTCTGATCCCGGCGGCGCTGACCTCGCTGCTGGTCGGCGTAACCGAGCCGATTGAATTCTCCTTCCTGTTTGTCGCCCCGCTGCTGTTCGTGGTGCATGCGGTGCTGACCGGCATCGGCATGATGCTGTTCTCGCTGTTTGGCGTCCACGCTATCGGCGCCAACGGAATTATCGATTTCATCCTCTACAACCTGCCGCTCGGTACGGAGAAGTCCAACTGGCCCATGTACATCGTGGTGGGGCTGATCATGTTTGCCCTCTACTTCGTGGTGTTCCGCTTCCTGATCCTGCGTTTCAACATGAAAACGCCGGGCCGTGAAGATGAGGATCGGGAGACGCGCCTCTACAGCAAGCAGGAATACCAGGCGAAAGGGAATAACGACGGGCTGGGCGAATCCATCGTGGTGGGTCTGGGCGGCCGGGAAAATATTGAAGTCGTTGATAACTGCTACACCCGGTTACGCGTCACGGTGAAGGACGTCGATATCATCGACGAACCGCGCCTGAAAGCGACCGGCGCGAAAGGGATTATCAAACAAGGTAACAACGTTCAGGTGGTCTACGGGCTGCATGTCAAAAAAATGCGAGAAGCCGTTGAGACGTTTCTCTGAAAGGAGCTAAAAATGTTTACACCCCCCTTTATTCTGTCGATTGCCGGCGGCGGCAGCACCTACACGCCAGGTATTGTGAAAAGCCTGATGGTACGCCTGGACGATTTCCCTCTGGCAGAGATCCGCCTGTACGACATCGACGAGGCGCGTCAGAAGACCATTGCGCCCGTGGTGGAGAAGGTCATTCGCGACCACAGCCAGAGCATCAAATTCACCGTCACCAGCGACCCGGAAGTGGCCTTCAGCGGCGCGCACTTTGTTTTTGCCCAGATGCGCGTCGGACAGTACAAAATGCGCGAGCAGGATGAAAAAATTCCGCTGCGCCACGGCGTGGTCGGCCAGGAAACCTGCGGCCCAGGAGGGCTGGCGTATGGCCTGCGCACTATCCTGCCGATGGTCGAGCTGATCGATCGGGTAGAACGCTACGCACATGAGAAAGCGTGGATCGTGAACTACTCCAACCCGGCGGCGATTGTTGCGGAGGGCGTGCGTCGCCTGCGCCCCAACGCACGGGTGCTGAATATCTGCGATATGCCGGTCGCGGCGATGCGTAATATGGGAGCCATTCTGGGCGTGGATCGTCGCAGGCTGGAGGTGGACTATTTTGGTCTCAACCACTTCGGCTGGTTTACCCGCGTGCTGGTGGACGGCGAGGACAAATTACCGGAGCTGCGTAAACATATCGCGAAGTTTGGCCTGCTGACGGAAGATGCCGCAAAAACCGACCCGCAGCACTCGGATCCGTCGTGGGTGAAAACCTGGCGCAACATCAAGCCGATAATGGATAACTTCCCGGAGTACCTGCCGAACCCGTATCTACAGTATTACCTGATGCCGAACCAGATTGTGGAGTATCAGAACCCCGACTATACCCGGGCCAATGAAGTGATGAACGGGCGTGAGAAAAAGCTGTTCGCCGCCGCCGAAGAGTACCAGCGCACCGGAATTTTACCGGATGCTTTCCATGTAGGTGTCCACGGTGAGTTTATCGTCGATGTCGCCTGCTCGCTGGCGTTCAACCTGCGCCAGCGTCATCTGGTGATGGTCGAAAACCGCGGGGCGATTACCAACCTGCCTTATGATGCGGTGGTGGAAGTACCTGCCTATATTACCTCCGAAGGACCAGAGCCCGTCCGCGTGGGTAAGGTGCCGCTGTTCCACCAGACGCTTTTACAGCAGCAACTGGCCTCTGAACAACTGCTGGTTGAGGCAACCATTGAAGGCAGCTATGAGAAAGCGTTGCAGGCATTCACCCTGAACCGCACCGTGCCGACCATGGAACACGCGAAAGCGATCCTGGATGAGATGATCGAAGCCAACCGCGACTACTGGCCTGCACTGCAAAAAGCCTGGCAGGACGGCGAAGCGGTGAAAAAATAGGGGCTTGCTCGCGAGTTGAACGTGGTTAGCTTGTCGGTGTCAGAAAAAACACCGACAATCCTTTTTTACGGAAAAGAATGGAGGCAACCATGTCCACCTCATATTTTGTCGCTGCCGACTGGCTGATTGAGCACGGTGACGACCCGGAAGTTCAGATTATTGATGCGCGCATGGCCCCTCCGGGCCAGGAACATCGTGACGTTCCCAGTGAATACCGCGCAGGGCATCTGCCAGGCGCGGTATTTTTTGATATCGAAGCACTTTCCGATCACACCTCTCCCCTGCCGCACATGCTGCCGCGTCCGGAAGCGTTTTCCGTGGCAATGCGCGAGCTGGGCATCAGCAAAGACAAACATCTGGTTGTTTACGATGAAGGCAATCTGTTCTCCGCGCCGCGCGCGTGGTGGATGCTGAAAAACTTCGGCGTGGAAAAAGTATCGATTCTGGCGGGTGGGCTTGCGGGCTGGAAACGCGATGATCTGCCGCTCCAGCAGGGTGACGTCACGCTGCCGGAAGGTGATTTCGACGCGTCGTTTGACGCACACGTGGTGAAGCGTCTGACCGACGTGCTGGTCGTCAGCCACGAAAAGACGGCGCAAATCGTCGATGCGCGTCCTGCACCCCGCTTTAACGCTGAAGCGGATGAACCACGTCCGGGGCTGAGACGAGGCCATATTCCAGGTGCGCTGAACGTGCCGTGGGGCGACCTGGTGTTTGAGGGCGAGCTGAAAACTACCGACGAGCTGCGTGCCATTTTTGACCGCGCGGGCGTGGATTTACATCGCCCGATTATTGCCAGCTGCGGCTCCGGCGTGACGGCCTGCGTGGTGATCCTGGCGCTTGCCACCCTCGGCGTCAACGACGTTACGCTCTACGATGGCGCCTGGAGCGAATGGGGGGCGCGTGACGATCTGCCAGTTGAACCGGCGAAATAATGGATAACCGCCTGGCCACGCTGTTAACGCGCGGGGCGTCCCTGACCCGCGCGGAGTATCGCGTCCTCGCCCACCTGACGGAGCATCCGCTGCTGGTGGGCAACATCACGGTGCGCGAGCTGGCGCAGGCGACGTTTGTTTCTACCGCCACCATTATGCGGCTGTGTCAGAAGCTGGGGTTTAGCGGCTTTAGCGAGTTTATCTGGCACTGCAAGCAGCTGCTCTCCGACACGCCGCATATTGCCGCTCAGGCGCAATCCCTTCCTGAGCTCCCGGCGCTGTTTAATCAGTTTATCGCTAACTATCAGCACACCTTTCAGTGGGTCACCCAGGCCAAACGCCAGCAGTTTGCCAGCCTGCTGCGCCAGAAAGAGAGCTTCTTTCTCTACGGCGCCGGGTTTTCCTATCTCTTTGCCGAATACCTGACCAAGAAGCTGCAGGTGTTGGGCAAAACGGCGTTCATCTCCGGGCCGGGGGACAGCCGAAACATTTTTCTCAGCAACGCCGCGCGTTATCAGGTATTTATCGCCGTTTCGCGAAGCGGCGAAACGGAACAGGTGCTGGATAAGGCGCGAATTGCCAAAAACGTCGGCATGACGGTCGTCGCCTTTACCCGCGCCTCGGCCAATACGCTGGCGGGCATGGCGGACGTGCACTTTGCGCTGTATGACGAGGCGGTGCACTTCGCTGCCGAAGCCGCGGGCGTGACGTCGTTTGAGTCGAATCTGGTGCTGCTGATGGATTTACTGCTGCTGGAGGCAACGGGGTGACATTCACCCCGCCGTAATCAGATGATGCGGTTGGTCTTGAGATCGCGCAGGAAGCCGCCCCAGCGACGCTCGTAGAACGGCGTGATGTGCTCGGTAATAAAATGGCTGATGCCCTTCTCACCGTTTTTCACCTGACAGATATCGATCGGCTCATCGCCCGGCAGCGTGTCGGTGGCCACGCTTCCCGCCGCCTGAATGATGTCGTCGATATCGCCGTCGGCTTCAATCCCAATCAGCAGAACAGGCTTTTCGTCAGCGCTCTCTTTGATAGAGCAGAGGAACGCGCGTCTTACCGGTTTCAGAGTTTTGAACAGCGTGGTCAGCGAATCGATCATCTGCGCAGGCGGCTCGGCCACCTCAGACAGCAGCAGCGTTTCGCCCCCTTCCAGCACCTCCTGGGTGCTAAGCGGGTTACCCTCTTCACCAATCAGGTGGCTGATCTCGCGCGGGGTAAACTCTTTCCCGGTTGGCAGCGTAGCGTTAAGGAACAGCGTCTGGCCCAGCGTCATTTCGAACAGCGTGCGCACCGGCATCACCACGAACGCCTGTTCATCTTCTACCGCTTCCTGCAACGCTTCCAATGAAGTGAAGAACGGGATAACCGACGTGCCGTCATCTTTCTCCCAGTGCAGCAGATCCAGCGCGCTGTCTTCGACAACCTGCTCACCTTCCGCCGCGGTGCCCGGTACCCAGACGGTGGATTCCAGTAGCGTGCGGAAAAATGCAGGACGGTGGGCGGGCTCGGTCGCCGCCTGTTCCAGCAGGGTTTCTAATTCGTTTTTGGTATCTGACATAGTTTGGCTACTTCAATAAACGCCGGGTGGCGCTTTGCTTACCCGGCCTACAAAACCACAGGCCCGTGCAAGCGCAGCGCCGACGGGCAAAAAAGATCACTCAGCCGTCAGCAGGTTCGCCACGGTACGCACGCCCAGACCGGTCGCACCCGCGGACCACTGCTCAACTGCCGCCTTACGGTAGGTTGCGGAGCAGTCGATGTGCAGCCAGCCCTCGTGATAGTTCTCAACGAAGTGCGACAGGAAGCCTGCTGCGGTACTTGCCCCCGCCGGGTACGCCGCGCTCGCGGTGTTATTCAGCTCGGCAAAGTTAGACGGCAGCTGGCTGCGGTGGAACTCGGCCAGCGGCAGACGCCAGAACGGTTCGTTTTCCGCAGCCGCGCTTGCCAGCAGGCGAGCGGCCAGCTTGTCGTCAAAGCTGAACAGCGCGTGGTAGTCGTTGCCCAGGGCGGTTTTCGCCGCGCCGGTCAGGGTCGCCATGTCGATAATCAGCTCTGGCTTCTGGGCAGAGGCGTCGATCAGGCCATCGGCCAGCACCAGACGGCCTTCGGCATCGGTGTTCATCACTTCGACATTTTTACCGTTGCGGTAGCGAATGATGTCGCCCAGCTTGAAGGCGTTGCCGCTCACCATGTTGTCCGCGCAACACAGGTAGAGCTTCACGCGCTTGTTCAGACCGCGGGTGATGGCGAATGCCAGCGCGCCGGTGATGGTTGCCGCGCCGCCCATGTCGGACTTCATGGAATCCATGAACGCACTTTGCTTCAGGCTGTAGCCGCCGGTGTCGAAGGTGATACCTTTACCGACCAGGCAGGCAAAGACCGGCGCTTCTTTATCGCCGGTTGGGTTGTAATCCAGCGCCAGCAGGACCGGAGGACGTTCGGAGCCACGGCCCACGGTATGAATGCCCATGTAGTTCTGCTCGCGCAGATCTTCACCTTTGGTGATGCGGTAGGACATGTTATCCCCCGCCACGCCGCACAGCAGGTCAACCGCACGCTGCGCCAGTTGCTCAGGGCCTAACTCCTCCGCCGGGGCGTTGATGGTGTCGCGCACCCAGTCGATAATGTGCAGGCGGCTTTCCAGCTCTTTTTGACCGGCTTCGTCGAGGTTCGCCCACTCAATTTTGCGGGTGCCTTTCGGGCCTTTGTAGCCCGCCCAGAACGCCCAGCTGCGGTCAGTATCCCAACCTTCGCCTTCCAGCGAGACATGCTTAATGCCCAGGCCGTCAATTTTACGCGCGGCGCGCTGGATCAGACCTAAATCATCTTTGCCCGTCAGGTGCAGGGTGATACCGTCGTTGTTGATGCTGTAGCTGGCTTTCTCGCCCCAGCGCGCGTCGGCGGGCTGCGTAGAGAGCGTAATCTTCATCGCTTCGGTCATTTTATTTTTCCTTATTAGCAACTAGCAAACGGGCCGCCTGAAGGCAGCCCGTTTTGTTATTTATTCTGCTTCATCTAACCAGACTAACAGAATCGCCTCCAGAATTTTTTCATTGGATGCGTTTGGATCGTCGTCGAAATCCTCTAAATCGCAGATCCACTGGTGCATGTCGGTGAATCGTACGGTTTTGGGATCGAGATCCGGGTTCGCGTCGTAGAGCGCTTCGCCGATTTCACGGCTGTCTGTCCACTTCAGTCCCATATTAATGCTCGCGTGCGTGGTTGATGGTGTAGCGTGGGAATTCCACGACCAGATCTTCATCGGTCACCGCGGCCTGGCAGCTCAGGCGGCTGTCTGGCTCCAGACCCCATGCTTTATCCAGCATGTCGTCTTCGTCTTCGGTGCTCTCGGCGAGAGAGTCAAAACCTTCACGCACGATGCAGTGGCAGGTGGTGCAGGCACAGGATTTTTCACAGGCGTGTTCCACTTCGATACCTGCACGCAGGGCAACATCGAGAATGGTTTCACCGGTCTTCGCTTCCAGAACAGCGCCATCCGGACAGAGGTCCGCATGAGGCAAAATAACAATCTTTGGCATATTAAACCTCGTCCACGGACTGGCCTTTCAGCGCGACACGGACAGATTTGTCCATGCGGCGAGCAGCGAAGTCCTGGGTTTGTTTATCAACGTTTTTAATGGCTTCTTCTATTGCGTCAGCGTCATTGCCTTCGGCGACTGCGCGTAAGCGCGCGGCAGCCTCGTCAATCACCTGACGCTCGGCGGCGCTTAACAGCGCGGCATCGGCAGCGAGCGCCCCGTTCAGACTTTCCAGCACACGTGCGGCTTCAACTTTCTGTTCAGCCAGCATACGCGCCTTCACATCCTGCTCGGCGTAGCTCATTGAATCCTGGATCATGGAGGCGATTTCGCCATCGGTCAGGCCGTAGGACGGCTTCACCTGGATGGACGACTCCACGCCGGTCGATTTTTCCATCGCCGTGACGCTCAGCAGGCCGTCCGCATCTACCTGGAAGGTCACGCGAATATGCGCCCCGCCAGCTGGCAGCGCCGGGATGCCGCGCAGCGCAAAGCGCGCCAGAGAGCGGCAGTCCTGCACCAGTTCGCGCTCGCCCTGCATCACGTGGATGGACATCGCGGTCTGGCCGTCTTTGAAGGTGGTGAACTCCTGCGCACGCGCCACCGGAATGGTGGTGTTACGCGGGATCACTTTCTCCACCAGGCCGCCCATAGTTTCTAAACCGAGAGACAGCGGGATGACGTCCAGCAGCAGCATTTCGCTGTCCGGCTTGTTGCCAACCAGAATATCGGCCTGGATAGCGGCGCCGACGGCAACCACTTTGTCCGGGTCGATGGAGGTCAGCGGCGTGCGGCCAAAGAATTCGCCCACGCGCTCGCGCACCAGCGGCACGCGCGTTGAGCCGCCCACCATGACCACTTCCAGCACCTCGTCAGCCTCCACGCCCGCATCCTTCAATGCGCGACGGCAGGCCAGCAGGGTGCGTTTAACCAGAGGCGCAATCAGCTCGCTGAACTGGTCGCGGGTGATTTCACCCTGCCAGCCTGCGACATTAACGCTGACCGACTGCGCATCGCTCAGCGCAATTTTGGCGTCGATGGCCGCATCCAGCAGTTCGCGCTGAACGCGCGCATCGCTGCGATCGCTGATGCCCGCCTGATCGCGGATGTAGTCCGCCAGCAGATGGTCGAAATCATCGCCGCCGAGCGCGGAATCCCCGCCGGTCGCCAGCACTTCAAACACCCCGCGGCTCAGGCGCAGGATAGAAATATCAAAGGTGCCGCCGCCCAGATCGTAGACCGCAATTACCCCTTCCTGACCGGAGTCGAGGCCGTAGGCAATCGCCGCCGCCGTCGGTTCGTTCAGCAGGCGCAGCACGTGCAGGCCCGCCAGACGCGCGGCGTCTTTGGTGCCCTGACGCTGTGCGTCGTCAAAATAGGCCGGAACGGTGATCACTACGCCGTCCAGATCGCCGCCGAGCGTCGCCGTCGCGCGCGCCGCCAGCGCTTTGAGGATGTCAGCAGACACGCGAATTGGGTTCAGCAAACCGGCCGCCGTGGCAATCATCGGCAGACCGTTTTCACTGGCCTGCAGCTGATACGGCAGGTGCGGGTAGCGGGTCTGGATATCAGCCAGCGAGCGGCCCATCATGCGCTTTACGGAGCTGATGGTGTTGGCCGGATCGCGCGCGGCGTTGGCGCGTGCGTCATAGCCGACCGCGTGACCCTGCTGCTGGTAGTGGACCACGGAAGGCAGCAGATGGCGGCCCTGCTCGTCGGCCAGCGTTTCCGCCTGGCCGCTGCGCACGGTCGCCACGAGGGAATTGGTGGTGCCCAGGTCAATACCGACCGCCAGACGACGCTGGTGCGGTGCGGCGCTTAAGCCAGGCTCACTAATTTGTAATAAGGCCATAATTGCTTCCGAAATTAAAAATCGAGCAGCTTTTCTTCGAGTTGTTCAGCGCTGCTTCGCAGTTTATCGAGAAAACGGAGTTTGCGCACAGTGTCTGCCGCCACGTCCCAGGTCTCGTTGTTCAGTTGCTCCACCATCTGCTGATGGCGGGTATCGAACATGCCCTTCACGCGCGTGATAAAACGTTCCAGACGCGCTTCGTCTTTGGCCTGTTCAATCTCATCCAGCTCTTCGCGCAGCTCCAGCTGTTCCATCAGAAACGCGGTGTCGCGCACGGTGTGCTGTTCGCTCGCCAGATCAAAGCCGTGGAGCGAGAGCAGATATTCTGCACGCGCCAGCGGATGGCGCAGCGTCTGCCAGGCCTGGTTGATGGTCGCGGAGTGCGATACCGCAGCCAGCTGCTCTGCCTGCGTCCCGCTGGCGAATTTATCCGGATGATACTGACGCTGCAGATCCTGAAAACGGACCGTCAGTGCCTGAAGATCGATCGGGTATTGAGCGGGTAGTCCGAAGAGAGTGAAGTAATCCATAACAATCTCAGGGGTAGCCTGTTAGAACAAACCCCACGCGCAGCAAAGCCACGGTGGGGTTTCGGATGACGCGCGGTTAAACGTGGAAGCTTTCGCCGCAACCACACTCGTCTTTGACGTTCGGGTTCGTGAATTTGAACCCTTCGTTCAGGCCTTCTTTTACGAAGTCCAGCTGAGTGCCGTTGAGAAATTGCAGGCTTTTGCCATCGACCACCACCTTCACGCCCTTGTCTTCAAACACGGTGTCATCAGACGCCGGCTCGTCAACAAACTCCAGTACGTAAGCCATACCAGAACAGCCGGAGGTACGTACGCCCAGTCGCAGGCCAAAGCCTTTACCACGGTTCGCCAGAAAAGAGCTTACTCGCGCGGCAGCGCTGTCGCTAAGGGTAATCGACATACTCAAACCTCAATTATTTTGCTTCACGTTTGCTTTTGTAATCCGCAATGGCGGCTTTGATCGCGTCTTCTGCCAGAATTGAACAGTGAATTTTCACCGGCGGCAGTTCGAGTTCTTCAGCAATATCCGTGTTCTTAATTGCCTGTGCTTCGTCCAGAGACTTGCCCTTCACCCACTCGGTGACCAGGGAGCTGGACGCAATTGCAGAACCGCAGCCGTAGGTCTTGAAGCGCGCGTCTTCAATGATACCTTCATTGTTGACTTTAATCTGCAACTTCATTACGTCGCCACACGCCGGCGCACCAACCATGCCGCTACCGACAGATTCATCGCTGTTGTCAAAAGAGCCAACGTTGCGCGGGTTCTCGTAATGATCGATAACTTTTTCGCTGTATGCCATGATTGAATTCTCCTTATATACCGATTAGTGATGTGACCATTCAATGCTGTTCAGATCCACGCCCTGCTTGAACATTTCCCACAGTGGAGAAAGGTCGCGCAGACGGCCAATGGAGTTACGAACCAGCTTGATGGTGTAGTCAATCTCTTCTTCGGTAGTGAAACGACCTAAAGAGAAACGGATAGAGCTGTGTGCCAGCTCGTCAGTCATACCCAGCGCGCGCAGCACGTAGGATGGCTCCAGGCTTGCAGACGTACAGGCAGAACCGGAAGAAACGGCCAGGTCTTTCAGCGCCATGATCAGCGATTCGCCTTCAACATAGTTGAAGCTGACGTTGAGGATGTTCGGCGCGCCCTGCTCGAGATCGCCGTTCAGATACACTTCTTCCATATCTTTCACGCCGTCCCACAGACGGTTACGCAGCGTGCGCAGGCGCGCCATCTCGGTTTCCATCTCTTCTTTCGCAATGCGGTACGCTTCGCCCATGCCCACGATCTGGTGAACAGGCAGCGTACCGGAACGCATGCCGCGCTCGTGACCGCCGCCGTGCATTTGTGCTTCGATGCGGATACGTGGCTTACGACGAACGTACAGCGCGCCAATCCCTTTCGGGCCATAGATTTTGTGGCCGGAGAAGGACATCAGGTCTACTTTCAGCTGGCTCAGGTCGATAGGCAGTTTGCCCACGCTCTGGGTCGCATCCACGTGGTAGATGATACCGCGCGCGCGGCACATTTCGCCGATGGTGGCGATGTCCTGAACGACGCCGATTTCGTTGTTAACGTGCATGATGGAGACCAGGATGGTGTCGTCACGCATCGCCGCTTCGAGCTCTTTCAGGTCAATAATACCGTTGCTCTGCGGCGCCAGATAGGTCACTTCGAACCCTTCACGCTCCAGCTGGCGGCAGGTGTCCAGCACGGCTTTGTGTTCGGTTTTGCTGGTGATGATGTGCTTGCCTTTTTTCTGATAAAAGTTGGCTGCACCTTTGATCGCCAGGTTGTCGGATTCGGTCGCACCGGAGGTGAAAACAATCTCACGCGGGTCGGCACCCACCAGGTCAGCAATCTGATTACGGGCGATATCCACCGCCTCTTCAGCATGCCAGCCAAAACGGTGTGAACGGGAAGCTGGGTTACCAAAGTTTCCGTCCAGGGTCAGACACTGCATCATTTTCTCGGCAACACGCGGGTCCACCGGCGTGGTTGCGGAGTAGTCGAGATAAATCGGTAATTTCATTGCTCTATAAACTCCGTACATCGCTTCAATGCAAGGAATCAGGCAACCGGCTGGATGTACGACCGAGTACGCGGGGTGTGACCACCCCGGCCTGATTCTGAAATACTTATCGTTTTATTACGCGCGTAATTTGACGTCGATAGCGTCCTGCGCGCGGGTGCTGCGTTGTGAATCATGACTGTGCTGACGGCCTGATACGTCCAGAACTTCCTGGTTATTGACCAGTTCACCGAGGGTGATGTTGTTCAGGAAGCCGGTCAGACGGTCGCTCAGATCGCGCCACAGCGCGTGGGTCAGGCACTTATCGCCGCCCTGGCAGCCGCCTTTACCCTGGCAACGGGTTGCGTCAACGGATTCATCCACCGCGCTAATCACTTCACCAACCGCAATACTGCCCGCGTCTTTACCCAGCAGATAACCGCCACCCGGGCCACGAACGCTGGACACCAGTCCATTTTTACGCAGTCTGGAGAACAGCTGTTCCAGGTAAGAGAGGGAGATCCCTTGTCGTTCAGAAATATCAGCCAACGGAACCGGGCCCGCTTCGGAGTTGAGCGCAACGTCCAGCATCGCGGTCACGGCATAACGCCCTTTAGATGTCAGTCTCATGTCTTACTTAACCTCAAACTCGCCCCTGCCCGGGGTTTTTTATTGTAAAATGGGGGTATTGCATAGCAGGGCCAAGTCTGACATTCCTGACTAAAATGGTCAACTATTTACTTGACTGTTTTAGTCAGGTATTTAACCTTCTGTGCCTTCATAATATAGGTGCGGCCTGATGCCCTCACCCCAACCCTCTCCCACGGGGAGAGGGGGAAATCGGCACTACTCTTTATTCTTCTGTTCAATCGACGCCAGAATTCCGCGCAGGATGTTCAGCTCCTGGCTTTCCGGACGCGCGCGGGTAAACATGCGGCGCAGCTTGTTCATTACCTGGCCAGGGTGGCCTTCACGGATGAAGCCGGTAGCGAGCAGCGTCTGCTCCAGGTGACCGTAGAAACGCTCAAGGTCGTCCACCAGCGGGTAGGCCGTCTCTTCTTTCGGTTCTGCCTGCTTCTCCTGCGTCGCCAGCCACGCCATACGCACCTCGTAAGCGATAACCTGCACCGCCATTGCCAGGTTCAGCGAGCTGTATTCCGGGTTGGCGGCAATCGCCACGTGGTAGTGGCACTTCTGCAGTTCGTCGTTGGTCAGGCCAACGCGCTCGCGGCCAAACACCAGCGCAACCGGCGCCTGCTCTGCTTCCGAGACGCTTTTCAGGCCGCATTCGCGCGGATCCAGCATCGGCCACGGCAGCGTGCGTGAGCGCGCGCTGGTGCCGACAACGAGGCTGCAGCCGGCCAGCGCTTCGTCGAGGGTATCAACGATCTGCGCATTACCGATCACGTCGCTGGCCCCGGCCGCCAGGGCGATAGCCTGGGAGTCGGGTTTCACCAGCGGATTAACCAGCCACAGGTTCGTTAAGCCCATGGTTTTCATAGCGCGGGCCACAGAGCCCATGTTGCCGGTGTGCGATGTTTCGACCAGCACGATTCGAATGTTTTGCAGCATAATTTTTAGATGTCTGGGTTCAGTGTCTGAAGAATATTCGGGCATATTATCATAAACGGGAGACATAATCCGATCCCGCTGCTATACTCTGCGCCGATTTTCCTGTTCTTTAACATCCAGTGAGAGAGACCGATGCATCCGATGCTGACCATCGCCGTGCGCGCAGCGCGCAAGGCGGGTAATGTAATTGCCAAACACTACGAAACGCCAGACTCCGTAGAAACCAGCCAGAAAGGCAGCAATGATTTCGTGACTAACGTCGATAAAGCCGCAGAAGCGATTATTATCGAAACGATCCGCAAATCTTACCCGCAGCACACCATCATCACCGAAGAAAGCGGTGAACATGAAGGTACCGATCAGGATGTTCAATGGGTTATCGATCCACTGGATGGCACCACCAACTTCGTTAAACGCCTGCCACACTTCTCTGTGTCAATCGCAGTACGCATTAAAGGCCGTACTGAAGTCGCCGTTGTTTACGATCCAATGCGTAACGAACTGTTCACCGCGACCCGCGGTCAGGGCGCGCAGCTGAACGGCTACCGTCTGCGCTGCAGCAATGCACGCGATCTGGACGGCACCATCCTGGCGACCGGCTTCCCGTTCAAGGCGAAGCAGCACGCAACTACCTATATGAATATCCTGGGCAAGCTGTTCACCGAATGCGCGGACTTCCGTCGCACCGGCTCTGCTGCACTGGATCTGGCCTACGTGGCAACCGGCCGCGTTGACGGTTACTTCGAACTGTCACTGAAGCCGTGGGACTTCGCTGCGGGCGAGCTGATCGCACGTGAAGCAGGCGCGATTGTTTGCGACTTCACCGGCGGCCACAACTACATGACCACCGGCAACATCGTTGCGGGTAACCCACGCGTTGTTAAAGCCATGCTGGCCAACATGCGTGACGAGCTGAGCGATGCGCTGAAGCGTTAATCTCCTCATCTCAGCCCTCTCCCCAAAGGGGAGAGGGTGCTAAACGGCGCCGCGCTCATCCACATCGTTACCGCCGCCACCAGCAGAATCACTCCCCCCGCCAGCGCGAGCGTTGTCAATCCTACCTGCCGCCACAGTACCGGCGTTTTATTGCCGCTGAGTTTTACCGCAAGCTGACGGAAGCTGTGAACCAGCAACGCCAAAGACGAAATGGTGAGAGAGGTTCCTGCCGCCATCGCCAGCGCCGAGAGCATGCCCCAGCCGAACACGCCAATCACTTTACTGAACAGCAGCACCATGATTGCCCCCGAGCACGGGCGCATCCCCATAGTGAGAACTATCATCAGCCGCGCGCGCCAGTCGTCACCGCTCTGTAATTGTTCCTGCGTCGGCAGATGCTGATGCCCGCAGCCGCAGTGTTCATCATGAACGTGGTGCGGCGTAAAGGTTTTGAATTTGGGCTTTTGCAGCAGCGCGCGCAGCTTTTTCAGCGCCCGCCAGCAGAGGATCAGCCCCAGCACGCCGACCAGCGCATAGCTGCCCTTCTCCAGCCAGAAGCTGCTCAGGTGCAGCTGGCGCGCGGGAAGCTGTAATAGCGAAAGCACAATCACCACCAGCGCAATCGCCACGCCCCCCTGAAGCAGCGAAGAGGCCAGCGTCAGGCCAATGCTTGATTTCAGCTTCGACGGATGGGTGGCAAGCCAGGTGGTGATGACGATTTTGCCGTGCCCCGGCCCCAGCGCGTGCAGCACGCCATAGATAAAGCTGAACGCCAGCAGGGAACCGCCCGCTTTGGTCGGGTTCTCCGCCACCGCCTTCAGCAGCCCGCTCATCTGCTGGTTGACCTCACGCTGCCAGATGATGCTTTTCATCATCACCTGCGGCCAGGCCTGCCACAGCCAGAGCGAACCGCAAACGGCGAGCAGTAGAAAAAGCGCCAGCGGCCAGAGGTGCAGCCAACGGCGCGGCTTTCGTACCGGAGAGGAGATCACTGACATTGTAACGTCACCTTCTGCGCAAACTGTTTACCCAGTTCCATGTCCTCCGGTGGGGCATCCTCTTTATCAAGAGAGACAGCAAAATTCAGCGTCTCTTCACTGGGCTTCGGGGTGTAAACCGTAATGTTGCAGGTTTTTTGCAACGACGCAGGAAGCTGCACGTCGCTGTCCTCGGCGTAGCTCATATCGACGTAGTACGTTGGGTCAAAGGTGGAAAACGTATAGGTTTGTCCTGCCAGCGACTGCGGGTGCGCCAGTGGGAGCACGAACGTCAGCACCGCCTGATGTCCGTCGCGGGACATGCCGTATTCTGTCGGGCGATTGAGGAACTTCACCTTTTGTCCGTTATGCCAGAACTCGGTGAAGTAGTGCTGCCCGAGCACGTTGGCCATCACTTCTGCCGCCAGCTTTTTCCAGATTTCGTCGCCGGGCTTCGCGTTACCCGCATCATAAAGCAGATCCGCCGAGGTGATTTCATCCATCGTCCAGCGCATTTTCAGGCCGCTCAGCTGCGTGCCGTCGGTGACCAGCTCGGTTTTCAGGCTGATAAAACTGTGAGGATGTGCGCTGGCGGTAAAGGTGATAACCGCCAAAAATAACGCCATCGCATTTTGTTTAACTGTCTGCATCAATTCCTCACGTCAAAAATTCTGTGATGTTCCCCAGCAATCCTGAGTGAAAGGCCTGCCGGCGCGCTTTTCAGCGCCCATCCTTTAGCTATTCTTATCAAACATTCACACTGGATACCCGACAGATGATGACGACGCTTGAAATTCCATCTGTGCTTTCCAGTTCGCAGCGCCGCTGCCAGGTGCTTTTGATGCTTTACCTGCCCGATGCTGCCGTCACCGCACAGAGCATAATCGCTGCCAATGGCGTGGACGAGGTCATGGCACGGCAAGATATAGCCGAGACGCGCGATGAAATCCAGCGCTATCACCGGCTGGATATCGTCACGCACCATGACGGCAGCTACCGAATTGAAGGCACTGCCCTGAATCAGCGTTTATGTCTGCTGCACTGGCTGCGCAGGGCGCTCCGCCTTTGTCCGCAGTTTGTCTCGCACCAGTTTACCCCAGCCTTAAAAACCGCGCTTAAACAGCACGGCATCGCGCGGCCGCTTTACGACGATGCTAACCTGCGGGCGCTGATCGGCTTCTGCTCACGCAAGCTGCAGCGTCAGTTTGAATGCCGGGACGTCCAGTTCTTACAGCTCTACTTGCAATACTGCCTCATCCAGCACCACTTAGGGAATACGCCGCAGTTTTCCCACGCGCAGCGCAGCTGGACCCAGTCGCGGGGAGAGTATTTTACGGCGCAGGAAATTGTTCGTCACTGGAAGCGGCGCGTGCCGCAGGGCGCGCACGTGGATGAGCAGCTGTTTCTGGCGCTGCTGTTTATGATGCTCCGCACGCCCGATCCGGTGCTTGATAAACACCAGCAGGATCAGCGCCTGCGCCGCGCCATTGTGCGCATGGTGGCCCGTTTCCGCTCTCAGACCGGGATGAACTTCAGCGATGAGCAGGGGCTGACCGATCAGCTGTATATCCATCTGGCTCAGGCGCTGGACCGCTCGCTGTTTGAGATCGGTATCGACAATAGCCTGCCCGAGGAAATTCACCGTCTCTATCCCCGGCTGTTACGCACCACGAAAGAGGCACTCTTTGAGCTGGAAGCCGAATTTGGGCTGCGGTTCTCCGATGAAGAGATGGCGCTGGTAGCGGTTATTTTCGGCGCCTGGCTGATGCAGGAGACCGATCTGCATGAAAAACAGGTAGTGCTGCTGACCGGGGAGGATAAATCCTGTGAGGAGGTGATTGAACAGCAGCTGCGCGAATTAACCCTGCTGCCGCTCAACATTCGCTATCTGACGCTGCAGGCGTTCCAGAAAGAGGGGGCACCGCGCGAAGCCGCGCTGGTTATCACCCCCTATCCTACCGTGCTGCCGCTGTTCTCGCCGCCGCTGATCCACGCGGTTGAATCACTTAACGCGCAGCAGCAGGAACATATTCGCGCCATGCTGGAATCGTAGCTACGCCCGTGCGGCCACTTTCGGTCGAACAAACATCGCCGGGAGCGCCACCAGCGCCATGACCCAGAACACGCCGTGTCCCAGATGCTGATACAGAAAGCCCGCAAAGACCGTCATCACCGCAATGCTGCCGCCCATCGCCACCGCAGAGTAGACCGCCTGCAGACGGATCACGTCCCCGCCCTCGCGCGCCGCGATATAGCGCATCGCCGCCAGGTGGCACACGGTGAAGGTGCCGCAGTGAAGGATCTGCGCCACAATCAGCCACGGCAGTTCGGTCGTCCAGCCCATAATCCCCCAGCGCGCCACGCCGCAGACCGCGGAAAGCAGCAGCAGATCGCGCGCGCCGAAGCGGCGGAACAGCTTTTTGCTCAGGGCGAAAATAATGACTTCTGCCACCACCCCCAGCGACCACAGGTAACCAACAGCAGAGGCCGAGTAGCCCGCCCCCTGCCAGTAGATGGCGCTGAAGCCATAGTACGCCGCATGCGCCCCCTGAAGCAGACAGACGCACGCCAGAAAACGCCAGCTCTGGGCCACCAGGCTCCGCCAGGCGGGCCAGCCGGCGCTCTCCTGATGGCGACTCTCCCCTTGCGGCATCACCGACGGGCGCAGCAGCATGCCCAGCAGCATCGAGGCAATACCGATACTCAGCAGCGCCAGAATCGCGCGATAGTCGTAAAGGCTGACCAGTTTCCCCACCAGCGCAGAGCCGATCACGAAGGCAATCGATCCCCAGAGGCGCACGCGACCATAGTCCATGGTGATCTGCTTTTGCCAGGTGTTCGCCAGCGCATCCGTCAGGGGTACCAGCGGGGAGAAGAACAGATTAAAGCCAACCATCACCACCATCAGCCAGGCAAACTGATGGCTGACCCAGAAGCAGGCCGCGAAGACCAACGTCAGCAGGGCCAGAATGCGCACCGCTTTAATCAGTAAGGAGGGATCGCTGACGCGGGGGGCAATCAGCAGGCTTCCGAGGAAACGCGCCACCAGCCCCGCGCCCAGCAGGATGCCAATGGTTTCTGGCGTCAAACCAATTCCCTTGAGCCAGACGCTCCAGAAAGGCAGAAAAATACCGTAGCTAAAGAAGTAGGTGAAGTAGCTGAGCGCCAGCCAGCGCGTGGAATGCAAGACCATGAATCCCTCCCGAAATGGAGGCGATAGTCTGGCGTTTATCCTGCACTTTAGCAAGTCGTTAGCGCGCTATAAATTAACGATAAATTAACGTCCTGGACAGCCGGTCGGCGTATGGCGTGAGCGGCAAAATTGTATTACGTTTAAAAGACATCGCCTGAAGAGGTCGTTTGCCATGAACAGCTTACGTTATTTCGATTTCGGCTCCTCACGCTCCTTCCTGCTATTGATTGCCCGTATTGCCATCGTTGTCCTGTTTATTATTTTTGGCTATCCCAAGCTGACGGGGTTTAGCGGCACCGTTCAGTATATGACGTCGCTCGGCGCCCCCATGCCGATGCTGGCGGCCATTATCGCCGTCGTAATGGAGGTTCCCGCCGCTATCCTGATCGTGCTCGGCTTTTTCACCCGCCCCCTCGCAGTGCTCTTTGTCTTCTATACGCTGGGCACGGCGATTATCGGTCACCACTACTGGGATATGACCGGAGATGCGGTTGTGCCGAATATGATTAATTTCTACAAGAACGTCAGTATTGCTGGCGCGTTTATTTTGCTGGCGATTGTGGGACCGGGGGCCATTTCCCTGGACCGGCGTTAAGCCATAAAAAAAGGCCGCAAGCGCGGCCTTTTTTATTTCTGCAAAGCAGAGGAATTATGCGTATACCGGGAAGCGTGCGCAGATATCCAGAACTTTACCTTTGACGCGCTCGATAACCGCTTCGTCATTGATGTTGTCCAGAACGTCACACATCCAGCCAGCCAGCTCTTTCACTTCCGCTTCTTTAAAGCCGCGACGCGTCACGGCCGGAGAACCGATACGGATACCGGAGGTCACGAACGGGCTCTTCGGATCGTTTGGCACGCTGTTTTTGTTCACGGTGATGTTGGCGCGGCCCAGGGCAGCGTCAGCTTCTTTACCGGTCAGGTTCTTATCAACCAGGTCCAGCAGGAACAGGTGGTTTTCAGTCCCGCCGGATACCACTTTGTAGCCACGGTTCAGGAACACTTCCACCATCGCTTTGGCGTTCTTAGCAACCTGCTGCTGATACACCTTGAACTCTGGCTCCATCGCTTCTTTCAGCGCGACCGCTTTTGCGGCGATAACGTGCATCAGCGGGCCACCCTGCGCGCTTGGGAACACAGCAGAGTTCAGTTTTTTGTACAGCTCTTCGTCACCGCCTTTCGCCAGGATCAGGCCACCGCGTGGACCCGCCAGGGTTTTGTGAGTAGTGGTGGTCACAACGTGAGCGTGAGGAACCGGGTTCGGGTAAACGCCTGCGGCAATAAGGCCCGCAACGTGCGCCATGTCAACGAACAGGTACGCGCCGATGCTGTCTGCGATTTCACGCATTTTTGCCCAGTCAACGATACCGGAGTAAGCAGAGAAGCCACCGATGATCATCTTCGGCTTGTGCTCTTTGGCCTGCTTAGCCATATCTTCGTAGTCAATTTTACCGGACTCATCAATACCGTAAGGAATGATGTTGTACAGTTTGCCGGAGAAGTTAACCGGGGAGCCGTGAGTCAGGTGGCCGCCCTGCGCCAGGTTCATACCCAGAACGGTATCGCCCGGCTGCAGCAGCGCGGTGTAAACAGCGAAGTTAGCCTGAGAGCCGGAGTGCGGCTGAACGTTCGCGTAGTCAGCGCCGAAGAGTGCTTTCGCACGGTCGATAGCCAGCTGCTCAACGATATCAACGTACTCGCAACCGCCGTAGTAGCGCTTGCCCGGGTAACCTTCAGCGTATTTGTTGGTCAGCTGAGAGCCCTGCGCCTGCATTACGCGCGGGCTGGTGTAGTTTTCGGAGGCGATCAGTTCGATGTGCTCTTCCTGACGTACTTTTTCCTGCTCCATAGCCTGCCACAGTTCGGCATCATAATCGGCAATGTTCATTTCACGCTTTAACATCCGCATCTCCTGACTCAGCTAACAAGTAAATTTTGGCCTGAAAAGGCAGTCCTGTTGGACGACGGGCAACAGTATAACTGAATAGTTCTGTGATAACAGGTCTTGACAAACGATTTTACGCAAACGTTTTCCTTCACGCCACGCAAGGGTTTGAGGAATAAAGATCTCACTATTTCCAGCGGATTTCTTTTCAGGTTTGTGATGCGTATTTTTCATCTTGCAAAGAACCATTTACAAAGCATGGGTATTTTTTATAAGATGCATTTAAAATACATCATTAAGTAATACCAGAAGGAAGCTGCCATGCTTGACGCTCAAACCATCGCTACCGTTAAATCCACCATTCCCCTGCTGGTGGAAACCGGCCCTAAACTTACCGCCCATTTCTACGATCGCATGTTCACGCACAATCCGGAGCTCAAAGAGATTTTCAATATGAGCAACCAGCGTAACGGCGATCAGCGTGAAGCGCTTTTCAACGCCATCGCGGCCTACGCCAGTAATATCGAAAACCTGGCGGCGTTGCTGCCTGCGGTGGAAAAAATCGCGCAGAAGCACACCAGCTTCCAGATCCAACCCGAGCAGTACAACATCGTCGGCACTCACCTGCTGGCAACGCTGGACGAAATGTTCAGCCCGGGCCAGGAGGTGCTGGACGCCTGGGGTAAAGCCTACGGCGTGCTGGCAAACGTGTTTATCAACCGTGAAGCGCAGATCTACAGCGAAAACGCCAGCAAGAACGGCGGCTGGGAAGGAACGCGCGCCTTCCGTATCGTCGAGAAAACGCCGCGCAGCGCGCTTATCACCAGTTTTGAATTTGAGCCGGTTGACGGCCAGCCGGTGGCCGATTACCAGCCGGGCCAGTATCTGGGCGTATGGCTGAAGCCTGAAGGCTTCCCGCATCAGGAGATCCGCCAGTACTCTCTGACCCGCAAACCAAACGGCAAAGGCTACCGCATTGCGGTGAAGCGCGAGGACGGCGGCCAGGTATCCAACTGGCTGCATAACGAAGCGAGCGTGGGCCACGTGGTCCATCTGGCCGCGCCGGCGGGCGACTTCTTTATGGCCATTGAAACCAATATCCCGGTCACGCTGATCTCCGCGGGCGTGGGCCAAACGCCAATGCTGGCGATGCTGGATACGCTGGCGAAAGCAAACCACAGCGCGCAGGTTAACTGGTTCCACGCAGCGGAGAACGGCGACGTGCACGCCTTTGCGGATGAAGTGAAAGCGCTGGGAGCGACCCTGCCGCGTTTCACCGCGCATACCTGGTATCGCCTGCCGACGGAGGCAGACCGCACTGCCGCACGCTTTGACAGCGAAGGACTGATGAATTTAAGCCAGATGGAAGGGGCGTTTAGCGCGCCGGAAATGCAGTTCTACGTCTGTGGACCCGTGGCGTTTATGCAGTATGCTGCGAAGCAGCTGGTTGAGCTGGGCGTGAATAAAGACAACATTCATTACGAATGTTTCGGGCCGCATAAGGTGCTGTAACGCAAAAAGCCCCTCGTTCGAGGGGCTTTTTTTTCGCCGGGTGGCGAATGGTTAAATCGCGGCGTCGTCTTCTTCGCCGGTACGGATACGGATCACGCGCGCCACGTCAAAGACGAAGATTTTGCCGTCGCCAATTTTGCCCGTCTGCGCCGTGCGGATAATGGTATCCACGCAGGTATCGACGATATCGTCGCTGACCACGATTTCAATTTTCACTTTCGGCAGAAAGTCGACCATGTACTCTGCGCCACGATAAAGCTCGGTGTGGCCCTTCTGACGACCAAAACCTTTCACTTCCGTCACGGTCATCCCGGTGATGCCTACTTCCGCCAGCGCTTCACGTACATCATCCAGTTTGAAAGGTTTAATAATCGCATCAATCTTTTTCATGGTGGGTCCTTAAACTCTTGCCTGTAAGCTGCCTCGTAATCGATTGCTCACAGTACCATACGGCATTACTCTTTAAAATCGTTTGCTTCCAGCTCGTGGCGTGAGAGCAGCTTATAGAACTCGGTGCGGTTGCGTCCGGCCATCCGCGCCGCGTGGGTCACGTTGCCTTTGGTTATCTGCAGCAGCTTGCGCAGATAGTTCAGCTCGAACTGGTTACGCGCTTCCGCAAACGTCGGCAAGGCCGTGTTCTCCCCTTCCAGCGCCTGTTCCACCAGCGCGTCGCTGATAACGGGCGAGGACGTTAGCGCCACGCACTGCTCAATCACGTTCACCAACTGGCGCACGTTACCCGGCCAGCTGGCGGCCATCAGCCGTTTCATCGCATCAGTCGAAAAGGCGCGCACGAACGGTTTATGCCGATCTGCCGCCTGGCGCAGGAGGTGATTCGCCAGCAGCGGAATATCTTCCGCACGCTCCGCCAGCGCCGGGATCTTCAGGTTCACCACGTTCAGACGGTAGTAGAGATCTTCACGGAACTCGTTGCGGGCCATCACTTTGGGCAAGTCGCGGTGGGTAGCGGAAATGATTCGCACGTTAATATCAATATCGCGGTTGCTGCCCAACGGGCGCACTTTGCGCTCCTGAAGTACGCGCAACAGTTTGACCTGCAGCGGCGCAGGCATGTCGCCAATTTCGTCGAGGAACAGCGTGCCGCCTTCCGCGGCCTGGAACAGCCCTTCCCGGCTGCTTACCGCGCCGGTAAATGCGCCGCGGGCATGGCCAAAAAGTTCAGACTCAAGAAGCTGCTCTGGCAGGGCACCGCAGTTAATGGCGATAAAGGCATTTTTACTGCGCGGGCTGGCGTTGTGGATCGCCTGCGCCAGGATCTCTTTCCCGGTTCCGCTCTGGCCGTTAATCAACACGCTGACGTCTGACTGTGCGACCATTCGCGCCTGCTCAAGCAGACGCAGCATTATCGGGCTGCGGGTGACGATAGATTCACGCCATGCGTCGTCTCCGGAGGGCGCGGCGTGCTCCAGCGCGCTGTCGATAGCTTTGTAGAGCGCGTCTTTATCTACCGGCTTGGTGAGGAAGCTGAATACGCCCTGCTGGGTTGCGGCGACGGCATCCGGGATTGACCCGTGCGCCGTCAGGATAATGACCGGCATGCCAGGCTGCTGCTTCTGGATTTCGGCGAACAGCTGCATGCCATCCATTTCGTCCATCCGCAGGTCGCTGATCACCAGGTCAATCTTTTCGCGGCTGAGGACTTTAAGCCCCTCCTGCCCGCTTTCCGCGGTCACCACGGTGTAGCCTTCACTGACCAGACGCATCCCCAGCAGCTTTAACAGGCCGGGATCGTCATCCACCAGTAAAAGATGGGCTGGTTTACGGCTCGTCATGCTTCACATCCTCTTGTTTCGGCATATCGCTGTCCGGTGCAGCAGATGAACTACCAGGCTGATATTTACGCGACGAGAGCTGTCTTTCGATATCGGTCAGGTTTTCCAGCTTTCGCGTCGTGGTATCCAGCTGAGTACGTAAATGCTGTTGCTGTTGGCGCAGCGTATCCAGCTCGCTGTCGGTTGACTGCTGTAACTTGCTGTAGCGGGAGCGCTCTTCAGACAACTGCAGCTGTAACGTCTGCCCATCCCGCCAGAGCTGGTATACCGGGCGCACCTGTGCGGGAAGATTGATCACAAACGTGTCCAGACGGGTCACGTTGGCCCGACGTTCAACGGGGGTAATTTTCGCATCGGCCAGTAAAATCCCACGCTTGAAAGCGTCCTGCCAGGTGTCTTCATCCAGCATCGCCGCCTTCATGCGGGCGTCTACCGGCGCAAGCCGCTGGGCGCAATCTATTCCGCGCAGCCAGAACAGCGGATTATTTTCGACATCATGCCCTGACAGATTCCAGATATCCTCACAGCGGGTAGAGAGGAAATCCGCCAGCTGGTTATCGGGCCATTTGTCTTCCTGTTTACCGCTTATCGCACTTTGCGGCGCATGGGAAACGCACCCCGCCAGAACTAAACAGGGCAGACTCAGGCGACCCGCTTTGCTGGAAAACACCGCGCGTATGGCGCGGAAAAAGACGTGTGACATACTCACCAGATATAGATTCATTTTATTAATTTTTCCGGCTCAGGGGCAGTTCAATACGGAAGCAAACATCTGAACGTTCGTCCGTGGCAATGTTTAGCTCACCCTGCATGCGTCGTATGCAGTCCCGGGCAATGCTTAATCCCAGACCGCTTCCTTTTACCGCGCCTTTCCGCTGATGACTCCCCTGGAAAAAGGGTTCGAAGATCATGGTTTTTTCGTCATCGGGGATCGGGGTGCCGGTGTTTGCGACGTCAATAAACACCCGGGAGCCCTTCGTATAACTTCGGATATAAATGTTACCGGATTCAGTACCATAGTGCACCGCATTGGAGTAAAGATTATCCAGAACGCTCATTAATAGCATGGGTTCAGCCAGGCAGGTCAGCGCATTCAGCTCCACCCCGGTATGCATCATTTTAGCTCTTGCCGGCAAGCTATGGGCGGAGATCACCATATCCACCAGTGGCTCAATCTCCACCTCTTCCAGTACCACCGTCCCGTCAGCCAGCTTGCGGTTGTAATCCAGAAGCTGCTCGATCAGCTTTTGCAAATTGCGGCTGCTGGCGTCCAGAATTTCGACAATCTCTTTCTGCTCCGGCGTAAGCGGCCCTGCCACCTCGTCCGCCAGCAGCTCCGTTCCTTCACGCATGCTGGCCAGCGGGGTTTTCAGCTCATGGGAAATATGGCGCAGGAACTGATGACGCTGGGATTCCAGCCACGCCAGGCGCTCGGATAGCCAGATAATGCGCTGACCGACGGATCGCAGCTCGCGCGGGCCTTTAAAGGCAACCGTATCCCCGAGCGATTTCCCCTCCCCCAGGCGGTTGATCATACGCTGAATACCCTTCACCGGGCCGATGATCATGCGGGTAAAGAGCAGCACCAGCCCGAGGCTCACGAGGAACAGCACCAGCGCCTGCCAGCCGAAGAACTGGCCGCGCTCGGCAATCTCCTGCTGCAGCTGCTGGCCGCGAGAGAAAATGACCGTGCGCGTTGACTGCACCATTTCGGTATTGGCGGCGGCGAATGCCTCAAGGCGCGCGGCGGCAGCCGCATCCGGGCCGCTGTTCTGGCACTGCAGCTGCGCGAGATCGTTCAGATCCTGACGTAACGCCTGATACAGCCTGTCGTCCGGCAGCACGCCCGCGTGGGCATCCAGCATTTCGCTGTAGCGCTTGCGCTGGCTCTGGTAGACCTTCTCCAGCGTCCGATCGTCGAGCACGCAGTACTGACGATAGCTACGCTCCATCTCCAGCGCGGCGTTGGTCATCGCTTCACTGCGTCTGGCATCGATAAGCGTGGTGCGGTTCGTCAGTGCCGCCTGGGCACTCAGCGCGTTGAGGCTCTGCCATGCCTGCCAGGCGAGGATCAGCAGCGGCAGCAGGATCAGCAGAAAGGCCATCATCACGAGCTGTCGCAGGGAGCGGGGAAAAACGGGCCAGCGTTTCAACGCATTACTCTCTTCATGGGGTTTACGGAGAGCGTAACTGAGTCTGCCCTTCAGATACAACAAAGCCGGGTAAAAACCCGGCTTTGTTATGGAATAAGGCGGTGCCTAACTCGACGTTTCGCCCTGGCCTGATAAAGCATCGCTATGATCAGTAGTTGGACGGCAGGCACCTTTTTGTGCGTCATTCGAAGTTTATGTAGCACGTCCCGAAGGGGCTGACATAAGAAGGTGAATGAGCCACTGGTTAATATTATGCAACACCCATGCCAGAATGCAAAACAAAATATTAACATATTGAAATATATATCTTTTATTCGTTTAATCTATTTATTGTGCGCTGAATGATTTCCAGGCTAAGTGTCGCTATTAAGCAACACCTTAACGGGAACCTGTCCTGCCATATATAAATCAATGAGTTAAGTGTCTCCATTTGGAGACACCCCTATACCTTCTTTGTCGCAATTTTGCGACACGCATAAAAAAACCCGGTGGCGCTACGCTCACCGGGCCTACAAAGTACCTGCTTTACATCTTAACCCAGCTGTTTACGCGCGTTGCGGAAGATACGCATCCACGGGCTATCCTCGCCCCAGTTTTCCGGGTGCCAGGAGTTGCTCACGGTACGGAACACGCGTTCAGGGTGCGGCATCATGATGGTCGCGCGACCGCTTTCGCTGGTCACCGCCGTAATACCGTTGACGGAGCCGTTCGGGTTCGCCGGATAGGTTTCCGTGACCTTGCCAAAGTTATCGACAAAGCGCAGCGCCACCAGGCCTTTGCTCTCGAGCTGCGCCAGATGGGCCGCATCGCGCACTTCTACCTGACCTTCGCCGTGGGAAACGGCGATTGGCATCTGAGAGCCAACCATCCCCTGCAGCAGCAGAGACGGGCTCTGAGTCACTTCAACCAGACTGAAGCGCGCTTCGAAGCGGTCGGACTGGTTGCGCACAAAGCGTGGCCAGGCTTCGCTGCCCGGGATCAGCTCGCGCAGGTTAGACATCATCTGGCAGCCGTTGCACACGCCCAGCGCCAGGGTTTGCGGACGATGGAAGAAGGTCTCGAACTCGTCGCGCACGCGGCTGTTAAACAGAATGGACTTCGCCCAGCCTTCGCCTGCGCCCAGCACGTCGCCGTAGGAGAAACCGCCGCACGCCACCAGCGCATGGAAATCTTCCAGACCGGTACGCCCGGCCAGCAGGTCGCTCATGTGGACGTCGATAGCGTCAAAGCCCGCGCGGTGGAAGGCTGCCGCCATCTCAACGTGGGAGTTAACGCCCTGCTCGCGCAGCACGGCCACTTTCGGACGTGCGCCGGTCGCAATGTACGGCGCAGCGATGTCTTCGTTGATGTCGAAGGAGAGCTTCACGTTCAGGCCTGGATCGTTGTCGTTAGCCTTGGCGTTGTGTTCCTGATCGGCACATTCCGGGTTATCGCGCAGGCGCTGCATCTGCCATGTAGTTTCTGCCCACCACATGCGCAGCGTGGTGCGGCTTTCGCTGAACACGGCGTAACCGTCGGCCTCAATGACGAAGCGGTCGCCCTGAACGGCTTTCCCCAGATAGTGGACGCAGTCTGCCAGACCGTGCTTCGCCAGAATCGCTTCCACCGCCTCGCGGTCTGCGGCGCGAACCTGAATCACCGCACCCAGCTCTTCGTTAAACAGCGCCGCCAGGCGGTCTTCGCCAAGCGTTGCAATGTTCGCTTCCACGCCGCAGTGGCCGGTGAAGGCCATCTCTGCCAGGGTCACCAGCAGGCCGCCGTCGGAACGGTCGTGGTAGGCCAGCAGCTTGCGCTGTGCCACCAGCGCCTGAATTGCGTCGTAGAAACCTTTTAGCTGCGCCACGTCGCGCACGTCGGCTGGCTTGTCGCCAAGTTGACGGTAAACCTGCGCCAGTGCGGTGGCGCCCAGCGCGTTGTGGCCCTTACCCAGGTCAATCAACAACAGGGCGTTATCTTCGGTCGCCAGCTGCGGCGTAACGGTATGGCGCACGTCTTCCACGCGGGCAAACGCAGTGATCACCAGCGACAGCGGAGACGTCATCTCGCGCTGCTCGTTACCCTCCTGCCAGCGGGTTTTCATCGACATGGAGTCTTTACCCACCGGAATGGTCAGGCCGAGGGCTGGACACAGCTCCTCACCCACCGCTTTCACGGCTTCATACAGGCCAGCGTCTTCCCCCGGGTGACCGGCTGCCGCCATCCAGTTCGCGGAAAGTTTGATACGTTTGATGTCGCCAATCTGCGTCGCCGCGATGTTGGTCAGCGCTTCACCGACCGCCAGTCGTGCAGAGGCGGCGAAGTCCAGCAGCGCCACCGGGGTGCGTTCGCCCAGCGCCATCGCTTCGCCGTAGTAGCTGTCGAGGCTCGCGGTGGTCACGGCGCAGTTCGCCACCGGGATCTGCCACGGGCCAACCATCTGATCGCGCGACACCATACCGGTCACGGTGCGGTCGCCGATGGTCACCAGGAAGGTTTTCTCTGCCACAGCAGGCAGGTGCAGCACGCGGTTGACCGCTTCCGCCACGGTAATGCCCTGGCGATCCAGCGCTTTGCCCGCTGCTTTACGGGTTGTTACGTCGCGGGTCATCTTCGGCGTTTTACCGAGCAGCACGTCCAGCGGCAGATCGATCGGCTGGTTGTCGAAATGGGTGTCGCTCAGAGTCAGGTGCTGCTCTTCGGTCGCTTCACCGATGACGGCATACGGCGCGCGCTCGCGGCGGCACAGCTCGTCAAACAGCGGCAACTGGTCGGCCGCAACCGCCAGCACATAGCGCTCCTGGGATTCGTTACACCAGATTTCGAGCGGGCTCATGCCCGGCTCATCGCTCAGGATATCGCGCAGGTTGAAACGGCCACCGCGACCGCCGTCGCTCACCAGCTCCGGCATAGCGTTGGACAGACCGCCCGCGCCCACGTCGTGGATGAACAGAATCGGGTTAGCATCGCCCAACTGCCAGCAGCGGTCGATCACTTCCTGGCAGCGACGCTCCATCTCAGGGTTGTCACGCTGCACGGAGGCAAAATCGAGATCCGCATCAGACTGGCCGGAGGCCATAGAGGAGGCCGCGCCGCCGCCCAGACCGATGTTCATCGCCGGGCCGCCCAGCACGATCAGCTTCGCGCCGACGACGATCTCGCCTTTCTGCACGTGATCGGCACGGATGTTGCCGATCCCGCCTGCCAGCATGATCGGTTTGTGGTAGCCACGCAGCTCTTCGCCGTTGTGGCTGTCCACCTTCTCTTCGTAGGTACGGAAGTAACCGTTCAGCGCCGGACGTCCAAATTCGTTGTTAAACGCCGCGCCGCCCAGCGGACCTTCGGTCATGATATCCAGCGCGGTCACGATGCGCTCTGGCTTGCCGAAATCTTCTTCCCACGGCTGTTCAAAGCCAGGGATGCGCAGGTTAGAAACGGAAAAGCCGACCAGACCCGCTTTTGGTTTCGCCCCACGACCGGTCGCCCCTTCGTCACGGATTTCGCCGCCGGAGCCGGTCGCCGCACCCGGCCACGGAGAAATGGCCGTCGGGTGGTTGTGGGTTTCCACTTTCATCAGAATATGCGCAGGCTCCTGATGGAAGTCATAGCGCCCTGCTTCACGATCGGCGAAGAAGCGGCCCACCTCGGAACCTTCCATCACCGCGGCGTTGTCTTTATAGGCAGACAGCACGTGGTCAGGGGTTTGTTCCATGGTGTTTTTGATCATTTTGAACAGCGACTTCGGCTGCTGTTCGCCGTCGATAATCCAGTCGGCGTTGAAAATCTTGTGGCGGCAGTGCTCAGAGTTGGCCTGCGCGAACATGTAGAGTTCGATGTCGTTCGGGTTGCGGTTGAGCTTAACGAACGCGTCCTGCAGGTAGTCAATTTCGTCTTCTGCCAGCGCCAGGCCGAGACGCAGGTTGGCGTCAATCAGCGCCTGACGGCCCTGCCCCAGCAGGTCCACGCTCTGTACCGGCGCAGGCTGATGATGGGAGAAAAGCTTCTGTGCGTCATCAAGAGAGGCAAAGACGCTCTCCATCATGCGGTCGTGCAATTCAGCCGCAACCGCCTGCCACTGCGCGTCGCTCAAGGTAGAGGCTTCGACGTAGTACGCTACGCCGCGCTCCAGACGGTTAATCTGGCTCAGGCCGCAGTTGTGGGCAATGTCGGTGGCTTTGGAAGACCAGGGGGAGATGGTGCCCGGACGCGGCGTCGCAAGGATCAGTTTGCCGGTTGGCGTATGGCTGCTCAGATTTGGGCCATACTTGAGCAGGCGTTCCAGCTGTACGCGCTCCTCTGCATTCAGGGGGGCATTCAGGTCAGCAAAATGGACATACTCAGCGTAAATATTGCTTACCGGAAGGTCGGCCGCCTGAAAACGTGCCAGCAGTTTGGTAATACGGAAGGCAGACAGTGCAGGCGAACCACGCAGAATTTCCATCATAAGTCTCTCGTCTTCGAAGCGCCGGGGCGCTTACAGTGTGCGCAAGGGGGGAAAACGGGCGTCATTATAGATAATCCTGAGCGCCGACGAAACCGTTTGCGTCGAAATAAAATCGACTTCAGCGTTTAACAATAGATGTGACCTGTCTCTCTAATTGGTTGCCAAGTGGCGCAAGTTTACGCAAAATGCCGCTCATTCAATGACAAACCTTATGATTAACATGGCTACAGCAGACTGAGGCAACCGGCGTCGCAGAGAATTAACTAATTGAAAAAATTAAAGATTAATTATCTGCTCATCGGCATTGTAACGTTGCTGCTGGCAGTGGCCCTCTGGCCTTCCATCCCCTGGTTCGGCAAAGCCGAAAATCGTATCGCCGCCATTCAGGAGCGGGGGGAACTGCGCGTCAGTACCCTCAACTCTCCGCTGATTTACAGCGACATCAACGGCAAAATTATTGGTCTGGATTATGAGCTGGCGCAGCAGTTTGCCGATTATCTGGGCGTGAAGCTTAAAATTACCGTCCGCCAGAACATCAACCAGCTGTTTGACGACCTGGACAACAACAACGCCGATATCCTCGCTGCCGGGCTGGTCTATAACAGCGAGCGCAGCAAGAACTACCAGCCGGGCCCGACCTACTACTCCGTTTCCCAGCAGCTGGTTTATCGCGTCGGGAGCCTGCGCCCGCGTACGCTTGCCTCGATCAACGCGCAACAGCTGACGATTGCTCCCGGCCACGTAGTGATTGACGACCTGCGTGAGTTAAAGGAGAAAAAATACCCGGATCTGAGCTGGACGGTTGACCCTAAACTCGGCACGACGGAGCTGCTGGAGCAGGTCAAAGATCAGAAACTGCCTTACACTATCGCCGATTCGGTGGCGATCAGCCTGTTCCAGCGGGTGCACCCTGAAATCGCCGTGGCGCTGGACGTGACGGACGAACAGCCGGTGACCTGGTTTACCCATCTGGATGATGACCAGACCCTCTCGGCGGCCATGCTGGATTTTTATAACACCATCAATGAAGACGGCACGCTGGCGCGACTTGAGGAGAAGTACCTCGGCCACGGGGATGACTTTGACTACGTTGACACCCGCAGCTTCCTGCGCGCGGTTGACAGCGTCCTGCCTGACCTGCAGCCGCTTTTCGAAAAATATGCCCAGGAGATTGACTGGAAACTGCTGGCGGCTATCTCGTACCAGGAGTCCCACTGGGACACCCAGGCCACGTCGCCAACGGGCGTACGCGGACTGATGATGTTAACCAAAAATACCGCGCTGAGCCTGGGCGTTAACGACCGTACCGATGCGGAACAGAGCATCAGCGGCGGGGCGCGCTACCTGCAGGATATGATGGCTAAAGTCCCGGAAACCGTGCCGGAAGAGGAACGGATCTGGTTTGCGCTGGCGGCCTACAACATGGGCTACGCGCACATGCTTGACGCGCGGGCTCTGACGGCGAAAACGAAGGGAAACCCGGACAGCTGGTCAGACGTAAAACAGCGCCTGCCGCTGCTGAGCCAGAAGCCATGGTACAACAAGCTGACGTATGGCTACGCGCGCGGACATGAAGCCTACGCCTACGTGGAAAATATACGTAAGTATCAGATTAGCCTGGTCGGCTATCTGCTGGAGAAAGAGAAAGAGGCAACAGAGGCAAAACAGCTGGCGGAAAGTTATCCGGTTGTGGCGCCGGACGAGCTTAATCATCCGACAACTTCAATTCTGCCTTTTGTTGCTTTTTCTGCTGACGGCGCATTCGAAAGAAATCGCTTAATAGCCCCGAACACTCTGGTGCAAGTACCCCACCGATAGTCTGCACCTGATGATTCATTCCTGGATGACCCAGCACGTCCATCAGTGAACCGGCCGCACCGGTTTTTTCATCCCGCGCTCCAAACACCAGGGTACCGATTCGGCTGTGCACCATCGCCCCGGAGCACATCACGCAGGGTTCAAGGGTGACGTACAGGGTGGTATCGAGCAGACGATAGTTTTGCAGCACCAGCCCGCCCTG
Source organism: Enterobacter sp. 725m/11 (assembly GCF_011683705.1). NCBI lineage: Bacteria > Pseudomonadati > Pseudomonadota > Gammaproteobacteria > Enterobacterales > Enterobacteriaceae > Enterobacter > Enterobacter sp. 725m/11. The sequence continues at coordinate 128,874 of NZ_JAAQOK010000004.1, forward strand.
ACGAAGCGCCATAATTTCGGCGTGCGCGGTAGGATCGTGGCGTCCAATAGGACGGTTCCACCCTTCCCCAATCACCCGGTTGTTATGAACCAGCACCGCGCCCACGGGCACTTCGCCCTCGTCCCAGGCTCGTTGAGCCAGCGCCAGCGCGTGGCGCATCCAGTATTCATGATTGTGTTCTGAGGTGGACAAGGGCTGATACTCCAGTCGAAAAGCGGGCGGCATTATACACAGCCCTTACAGATAAGACTATTCGAGTTGCTGAAGTTCACCGAGGGGAGTAACGCGCCAGCGATGCTGGCAAAAATAGAGCAGCGGGTTGTCCTGCTTGCTGTCGCTGTAGCCGCTGTAAAGACGCAGCGGCGTGCCGATGCGTTTTTCCAGCTGGACCACTTTTTCATGCCCCAGACAGCGCATCGTCAGGACCCAGCCGCCGTAGCCGCGGGAAATTTGCGTGGCGATAAGATTTACGCGCGGCAGCCAGGGGGTATCAAAGTAGACCTGCTCCACCAGCGTCTGCGGGGAGCCGGTAATCAGCCAGATATCGGCATCGTTGGCGTCAAGATAGCTGGTCAGGCGCGCCTGCACCACGGGAAACGCGGCAACGTGGCCGCGGAACCAGAGAGCGAACTCCTTTTCGAGCTGTTTGAGCCGCGCTTCGCTGTGGCCAAACGTACATCCCCACAGCAGCAGGCTCATCGGCCAGCGCGCCGCCCGGCCTTTTACCAGCAGCGCGATGCCAATGAGGGGTAAGAGCGGTAAGACGAGCAGCGCGTTCAGAGGCTGACGCCGCAGCAGGTAGCGCATAAACGTACCAAACATATCCTGCTGATGCAGCGTTCCATCCAGATCGAAAAAGACAACGCGACGCTCGTGATTGGCCAAACCTTACTCCTCTGGGTCGTTGAATCCTAACAGCCAGGTAAACAGGAACCCGGCGATCACTGCTACTAAATAGCCTAACAGATAGAGCATGACTTTTCCGGTCACGATGGTTAATGCCAGCGGTAAACCGGAGAGACCAAAGGTGATAACGGTGGCGACTTTCCAGTAGCTGATGAGTGCCCCGCCTACCGCGCCCCCCAGACAGGCCGCAAGGAACGGTTTACCCAGCGGCAGCGTGACGCCGAATATCAGCGGCTCGCCAATGCCGAGCAGCCCGACCGGCAGCGCCCCTTTAATCACTTTTTTCAGGCGCGCGTTGCGGGTTTTCATCAGGACGGCAATCGCTGCCCCCACCTGCCCGACGCCCGCCATCGAGAGAATAGGCAGCAGTGCGTTATAACCGTGCGCCTGCACCAGCTCGACATGGATCGGCACCAGCCCCTGATGCAGGCCGGTCAGCACCAGCGGCAGGAAGGTACCTGACAGCACCGCCCCCACCAGCAGACCGCCGCGGTCGATAGCCAGAGACGCGCCGTGGGCAATGGCGTCAGAGATCCACCCGCCTAGTGGCTGAAGGACCACAATCGCGACGCTACCGGTAATTAACGTGGTCAGCAGCGGGTTGAGGATCAGCTCAATCGAGCCAGGCAGAACCGCGCGTAGCTTTTTCTCGATCCAGCACATAAGAATAACCACCAGCAGCACGGCAATCACCCCGCCGCGACCAGGCTGGAGCGCCTCGCCAAACAGCGTGATTTGAGCCAGCTGCGGGCTGGACAAGATCCCTGCCATTACGCCGCCCATGGCCAGCGAGCCGCCAAACACCTTCGCGGTATTGACCCCGACCAGGATGTTCATAATGGCAAACACCCCGCTGCCGAAGATCCCGAGAATGCCCAGCAGGTTCGGATACTGCGTGGCAAAATCCCCGACGATATCCGGGCGCTTGAGGATGTTGATGATCCCGGTGATCAAGCCGGAAGCTATAAACGCCGGGATCAGCGGGATAAAGACGTTTGCCAGCTGTCGCAGCGCATCGCTCATGGGAGCTTTGTATTTGGCCTTCGCCTGCGCTTTGGTGCGTTCAGCGTCGTCAACCGTCACGCTTGCACCGCCGACCATCAGCGCGCGCATGGCGTCGACAACCTGCGCCGCCTTGCCCGGCCCGACGATCAGCTGGTGTTGCTGCCCCTGTTTCACGTAGCCACTGACGCCGGACAGCTTCTTCAGGCCCGGCACGTCAAGCTGATCGTCGTTATGCACCTCGACGCGCACGCGCGTCATGCAGTTTTCCAGACGCTGAATATTTTGTTCCCCGCCTATCCCCTGCAGGATATCGCTGGCGAGCGCTGCTGTTTTGTCCATACACGCCTCTGCTAGTTTTCTAATGCCGCCCGTAAGAAGCCGTTATGCGCGTCGAGTTTGGCTCGCGCAGCCGCCGCGTCCAGCCCGCTTAAGATCATTAAAATGGCCGGTTTAACGTCGTGATCGGTCTGCCTGAGCACCGCTTCTGCCTCTTCACGGCCCGCGCCTGTCGCCTCCATAACCATGCGGCAGGCTCTGTCCACCAGCTTGACGTTGGTGGCCTGCATATCGACCATCAGGTTCTGGTAGACCTTGCCGAACTTCACCATCGCACCGGTGGAGATCATATTGAGCACCAGCTTTTGCGCGGTCCCGGATTTCAGGCGCGTGGAGCCGGTGAGCGCTTCCGGCCCAACGACCGGAGAGATGGCGATAGCGGCCACCTGCGCAATCGGCGAGCCGGGGTTGCAGGAGATGGCGACCGTCGTGCAGCCGGTCCGGTTGGCGTATTCCAGGCCGCCAATGACGTACGGCGTGCGCCCGGATGCCGCCAGGCCGACCACCAGATCGTTCGCCGTCAGGTTCAGATCCTTCAGGTCATCCTCACCCAGCTGTTTATTGTCCTCCGCCCCTTCAACGGCCTTCAGCAGCGCGCCGGGACCACCAGCAATCAGGCCAACCACCAGGCCGTGCGGAACGCCAAAGGTGGGCGGACATTCCGAGGCATCAAGCACCCCGAGACGCCCGCTGGTACCGGCCCCCATATAGATAATGCGACCACCGGCCTTAAGAGCTTCCGCCGCCGCATCGACCGCTTTCGCCACCTCTGGCAATGTCTCTTTCACTGCCTGCGCGACCAGCGTATCCTGTTGATTAAAGCGGTTAACCAGCTCCAGGGTGGAGAGCGCATCCAGATCCATGGTTTGCGGGTTACGCGTTTCAGAAACAAGTGAGCCAAGATTCATTTTTTGTACCTCAAGAATTTTTAATTCATAATAATCACACTATAATGGAATATAAAATTCATTCAGGCGAGCAGAATTCGTTTTTGCGCAGACAATCACATTTCCGCCGGGAGTACTCATGAACTGTTTAATTCGCATTCGCCAGCGCTACGCCGGCTTTGCTCAAAGCGACAAAAAGCTGGCGGATTTTCTGCTTTCTCAGCCCGATCGCGCCCGCCACCTCAGCTCACAGCAGCTGGCAAGCGAAGCTGGAGTGAGTCAGTCAAGCGTGGTGAAATTTGCCCAGAAGATCGGGTTTAAGGGTTTTCCCGCTCTTAAGCTGGCAATCAGCGAAGCGCTGGTGAGTAACCCGAATCCGCAGTCCATGCCGGTGCATAACCAGATCCGCGGCGATGACCCGATGCGTCTGGTTGGGGAAAAGCTGATCAAGGAGAACGTGGCGGCCATGCACGCCACGCTGGACGTGAATACCGAAGAGAAATTACTGGAAAGCGTGGCGATGCTGCGGGCGGCGCGGCGAATTATTTTGACCGGTATTGGCGCGTCCGGTCTGGTGGCGCGTAATTTTGGCTGGAAGCTGACTAAAATCGGTTTTAACGCCATCGTCGAGCAGGATATGCACGCCCTGCTGGCGACCGTGCAGGCGATGGATCCTGACGATCTGCTGCTGGCCATCTCCTACTCCGGCGAGCGCCGCGAGATCAACATGGCGACCGACGAAGCCCTGCGCGTCGGCGGCAAAATTCTGGCGATCACCGGCTTTACGCCAAATGCGCTGCAGCAGCGGGCAACGCGCTGTTTGTATACCATTGCCGAAGAGCAGGCCACGCGCAGCGCGGCAATTTCGTCCACCAGCGCACAAATGATGCTGACGGACCTGCTGTTTATGGCGCTGGTACAGCAGGATCTGGAGCGCGCGCCTGAGCGCATTCGTCACAGCGAAGAACTGGTAAAGAAACTGGTTTGACGCGTATAATGCCCGCCCAGTTTGTGTTGTTTCTGAGAATTTCCTGATGGCGCTGTTAATTACCAAAAAATGCATCAATTGCGATATGTGCGAACCCGAATGCCCGAACCAGGCGATTTCGATGGGCGACAGCATTTACGAGATTAACAGCGACCGCTGCACGGAATGCGTCGGCCACTATGAGACACCGACCTGCCAGAAGGTGTGCCCGATCCCCAACACTATTCTGAAGGATCCGACACACGTCGAGAGCGAAGAGCAGCTGTGGGATAAATTTGTCCTGATGCACCACGCGGACAAAATTTAGCTTTCGATAATCACCGTCGCGCTGGCATAGTGGCGTTCATCTGCGATCGTCACGTGCATATGATTCACCCCCAGCCTCTCCGCCAGCTTTTGCGCTTCACCCCACAGACGCAGGCTCGGTTTGCCCAGCTCATCATTAAAAACTTCGAACTGGTTAAATGCCAGGCCGTTACGAATGCCGGTCCCGAACGCTTTGGCTGCCGCCTCTTTTACCGCAAAGCGCTTTGCCAGAAAACGCACCGGCTGCTGGTGCGCTTCCCAGATGGCCCATTCGTTATCGCTCAGCACGCGCCTTGCCAGGCGATCGCCGCTCCGGGCGATCACCGCTTCAATGCGAGCTATTTCGACGATATCGGTGCCTAAGCCCAGAATGGCCATTACTGACGCGCTTCCAGCATCAGGCGTTTCATCTCTGAAACCGCCTCTTTCAGGCCGCTCATCACCGCGCGGCCAATAATGGCGTGGCCGATGTTCAGCTCATGCATTTCCGGCAGAGCAGCAATGGCCTTCACGTTGTGGTAGGTCAGGCCGTGACCGGCATTAACCTTCAGTCCCAGGCTCGCGGCGTAGGTGGCCGCTTTGGCGATACGCTCCAGCTCTTTGGCCTGCTCGGCATCGTTTTTAGCATCGGCATAGCAGCCGGTGTGAATTTCGATATACGGCGCGCCCACGTCGGCTGCCGCTTTAATCTGCGCGAAATCGGCGTCGATAAACAGAGAAACCAGGATACCGGCATCCGCCAGGCGCTTGCAGGCATCGCGCATTTTGTCCTGCTGCCCCGCCACGTCCAGTCCACCTTCGGTGGTCACTTCCTGGCGTTTTTCCGGCACCAGGCAGCAGAAGTGCGGTTTGGTCTCGCAGGCAATGGTCAGCATCTCTTCGGTGACCGCCATCTCCAGATTCATACGGGTGTCCAGCGTCTGACGAAGAATGCGCACGTCGCGGTCGGTAATGTGGCGGCGGTCTTCACGCAGGTGAACGGTAATGCCGTCGGCACCAGCCTGTTCAGCGATAAACGCCGCCTGAACCGGATCGGGATACGCCGTGCCGCGCGCGTTACGCAGGGTGGCGATGTGGTCGATGTTGACGCCTAACAGTAATTCAGCCATGACAATCCTCGGTTTTCTTTCTGATGCTGTGGTCTAACGTTTGGGCATAAACTGCCTGAATAATTCGCGGCTCTTTAAGGGCTTGCCGCCAAGATACGGCTTGAGGGCAATCCGGGTAAAGCGTTTTGCTGCGCGCAGGGTATCGACGTCCGGAAACTCGCGTTCATAAAGCGCTCTGAGCTGGCGTCCGGTAAAAGTACTGTTATCAACGACGACGCTGGCAATAAAGCCTTTTTCTTCGCGGTAGCGGTAGGTCATGGTGTCTTCCACCTCATCACCGCTGCCTGCGCAGTGCAGAAAATCCACGCCGTACCCGAGGTGGCCCAGCAGCGCCAGTTCGAAACGACGCAGGGCGGGTTCGGGCGTGCCGGTCGCACCCGCCAGTGCCTGGATACAGTGCAGATAATCGAAGAAAAGTTCCGAGAAGCGAGTCTCATGTTCAAGGACGCGGGAGATGAGCTCGTTGACATACAGACCGCTGTAGAGCGTGATGCCAGAAAGGGGAAGCGCCAGAGAGACGGCTTCAGCGCTGCGCAAGGTTTTGACTTCCCCTCGCCCGCCAAAGCGAACCAGCAGCGGCGTAAAAGGCTGTAGGGCACCCTTCAGATTAGAACGTTTGGAACGTGCGCCTTTCGCAACAAGGCGCACGCGGCCCGACTCTTCCGTGAAGACGTCCAGCATCAGGCTGGTTTCGCTCCAGGGACGACTATGGAGAACGAAGGCGCGCTGCCAACCTTCCATTATACTCGTCGTCTTGAGTTACTGATCTTCGCCGTAACCGAGGCTGCGCAGAGCACGCTCATCATCGGCCCAGCCAGATTTCACCTTCACCCACAGTTCCAGATGAACCGGCGCTTCGAACATCTCCTGCATGTCCTTACGGGCTTCGATACCGATGGTTTTGATCTTGGCGCCTTTGTTGCCGATCACCATCTTCTTCTGCCCTTCACGCTCGACGAGGATCAGGCCGTTAATGTCGTAGCCACCGCGCTCGTTGCTCTGGAAACGCTCGATCTCCACCGTCACAGAGTACGGCAGCTCGGCGCCCAGGAAACGCATCAGCTTTTCACGGATGATTTCAGACGCCATAAAGCGCTGAGAGCGATCGGTGATGTAGTCTTCCGGGAAGTGGTGAATCGCTTCTGGCAAGTGCTTACGTACGATGCCCGCGATGGTATCGACGTTCAGGCCAGTCTCAGCAGACAGCGGAACGATATCGAGGAAGTTCATCTGGCTGCCCAGCCACTGCAGGTGCGGCAGCAGGTCAGCTTTTTCCTGCACGTTGTCAACTTTGTTGACAGCGAGGATCACCGGCGTTTTGCCGTCACGCAGCTTGTTCAGTACCATTTCGTCGTCCGGCGTCCAGCGGGTGCCTTCCACAACGAAAATCACCAGCTCTACGTCGCCGATGGAGCTGCTCGCCGCCTTGTTCATCAGACGGTTAATGGCACGCTTCTCTTCCATGTGCAGGCCAGGGGTATCGACGTAGATCGCCTGATACGCGCCTTCAGTATGGATGCCGACAATGCGGTGACGCGTGGTCTGCGCCTTACGCGAGGTGATGGAAATCTTCTGCCCAAGCAGATTATTCAGCAGGGTGGATTTGCCGACGTTCGGACGTCCGACGATGGCAATAAATCCGCAATAGGTTTTTTCTTCGCTCATTCCAGCTCCAGCATTTTTAACGCCTGTTCGGCGGCAGCCTGTTCAGCCTTACGGCGGCTCGAACCTGTGCCCACCACCGGTTCACTCAGGCCACTGACCTGGCAATGGATGGTAAATTCCTGATCGTGCGCTTCGCCACGAACCTGCACCACCAGATAGGATGGCAGCGGCAGATGACGGCCCTGCAAATATTCCTGCAGGCGCGTTTTCGGATCTTTTTGTTTATCGCCCGGGCTAATTTCGTCCAGACGGGTCTGATACCAGTTGAGGATCAGCTTTTCTACGGTCTGGATATCGCTGTCCAGGAACACGCCACCAATTAATGCTTCGACCGTATCGGCAAGAATAGATTCACGACGGAAGCCGCCGCTTTTCAGTTCACCCGGCCCAAGACGCAGACATTCACCCAGTTCAAATTCGCGCGCGATTTCAGCGAGGGTGTTGCCGCGCACCAGCGTGGCGCGCATGCGGCTCATATCACCTTCGTCCACGCGCGGGAAACGATGATAAAGCGCATTCGCAATCACGAAACTTAAAATAGAGTCACCCAGAAACTCGAGACGCTCATTATGTTTGCTGCTGGCACTGCGATGGGTTAATGCCTGTTGCAACAACTCCTGATGATGAAAAGTGTAGCCCAGCTTCCGTTGAAGCCGATTAATTACGATGGGGTTCATGCGATACCAATAAATGAATGCGTCAAAAATGCAGCACACGAAACCGACCTGAGAAAACCAACGCGGTTTCGTGTGCCGTGGCACCCTTGCAGGGCCAACCTTAAACTTCGGGGGAATATTCTATACACAACGACAGGGGATGTCGTTAGTTCAAAGAGATTTATCGAGGAAATAATTCACGTAGCCGCGAAATAACGCGGCTACGTGTTCTTTTCATGAGAATTAATGGATTCCGCCAATACGATTCAGGCGCACTCCGGTCGGCCACTCGCCTTCCTGCTTCTCAAAACTCATCCAGATCGCGGTTGCTTTACCCACCAGATTCGCTTCCGGCACAAAGCCCCAGTAACGGCTGTCCGCGGAGTTATCGCGGTTATCGCCCATCATGAAGTAGTGTCCCGGCGGTACGATCCAGCTGGCAAGCTGCTGACCCGGCTGTTTGTAATACATCCCCACCTGGTCCTGCGCGATTGGCACGGTCAGAATGCGGTGAGTGACATCGCCCAGCGTCTCTTTGCGCTCAACCAGACGAATGCCGTTCTCTTTGGTTTCACCTTTTGGCACCTGGAAGAACCCGCTGGTCGCTTCACCGCCGTTACGACGGGCGAAAGTCTGCACGAAATCACTTGGCTCAACGTTTGAGTAGGTGATTGGCAGCGCGTTTTCACACGCGGTACCGGAGCTGCAGCCCGGCTGAACGGTGACTTCCTTCGCAACCGGATCGTAGGTCACTTTATCACCCGGCAGACCCACCGCGCGCTTAATGTAATCCAGACGCGGATCGTCCGGATATTTAAACACCACGATGTCGCCACGTTTCGGATGCCCCGTTTCGATCAGCGTTTTCTGGTAAATCGGATCTTTAATGCCGTAGGCAAACTTCTCAACCAGAATAAAATCACCGATCAGCAGCGTTGGCATCATTGATCCCGATGGGATCTGGAACGGCTCATAAATAAACGAACGTACCACCAGCACAATCGCCAGCACCGGGAACACCGACGCGCCCGTTTCCAGCCAGCCCGGTTTCGGGCCAACTTTCTTCAGGGTTTTCGCGTCAAGCGCATCGCCAGTCGCTGCCTGCGCGGCAGCCTGACGTTCACGGCGTTTTGGGGCGAAGATAAACTTATCCAGGCACCACAGCAGGCCTGTCACCAGCGTAGCGATGACCAGGATCAGGGCAAACATGTTCGCCATGCCAACTCCTTAAAGGTTATTTGCCGTCTTTACCGACATGAAGAATGGCAAGGAATGCTTCCTGCGGCAGCTCAACGTTACCGACCTGCTTCATACGCTTCTTACCTTCTTTCTGCTTCTGCAGCAGCTTTTTCTTACGGCTGACGTCACCGCCATAGCACTTCGCCAGAACGTTTTTACGCAGCTGCTTCACGGTTGAGCGGGCAATGATGTGGTTACCGATGGCCGCCTGAATCGCAATGTCAAACTGCTGACGCGGGATCAGATCTTTCATCTTCTCAACCAGCTCGCGGCCACGGTACGGCGCATTGTCGTTGTGGGTGATCAGCGCCAGCGCATCCACACGCTCGCCGTTGATTAGCACGTCCACGCGCACCATGTTGGAGGCCTGGAAACGTTTGAAGTTGTAATCCAGTGACGCATAGCCACGGGAGGTAGACTTCAGACGGTCGAAGAAGTCGAGAACCACTTCCGCCATAGGAATTTCATAGGTCAGCGCCACCTGGTTACCGTGGTAAACCATGTTGGTCTGCACGCCACGCTTCTCAATACAGAGCGTAATAACGTTCCCCAAGAACTCCTGCGGCAGCAGCATGTGACATTCTGCAATAGGCTCGCGCAGCTCATGAATGTTGTTCAGCGGCGGCAGCTTGGACGGGCTGTCGACGTAGATCACTTCTTTCGAGGTGGTTTCTACTTCGTAGACTACCGTTGGTGCGGTGGTGATCAGATCCAGATCGTATTCACGCTCCAGACGTTCCTGAATGATCTCCATGTGCAGCAGGCCGAGGAAGCCGCAGCGGAAGCCGAAGCCCAGCGCCGTTGAGCTTTCTGGCTCGTAGAACAGGGAAGCATCGTTCAGGCTCAGCTTACCGAGCGCATCGCGGAAGTTTTCATAGTCGTCAGAGCTGACCGGGAACAGACCCGCGTAAACCTGCGGTTTCACCTTTTTGAAGCCAGGCAGCGCTTTGTCTGCCGGGTTACGCGCGCCGGTCAGGGTATCGCCCACTGGCGCGCCGAGGATGTCTTTAATCGCGCAGACCAGCCAGCCCACCTCGCCGCATTTCAGCTCGGTACGGTCAACCTGTTTTGGCGTGAAGATACCCAGACGGTCTGCGTTGTAGACCTGTCCGGTACTCATAACCTTGATTTTGTCGCCTTTACGCATGGTGCCGTTTTTGATACGCACCAGTGAGACCACGCCCAGGTAGTTATCGAACCAGGAGTCGATGATCAGCGCCTGCAATGGACCATCCGGGTCGCCTTCCGGGGCCGGAATATCACGTACCAGGCGTTCCAGCACGTCGGTCACACCAACACCGGTTTTCGCGGAGCAGCGTACGGCGTCGGTCGCGTCAATGCCGACAATGTCTTCAATCTCTTCCGCCACGCGCTCAGGATCGGCGGCTGGCAGGTCGATTTTGTTCAGAACCGGCACAACCTCGAGATCCATTTCCATCGCGGTGTAGCAGTTCGCCAGGGTCTGGGCTTCAACGCCCTGCCCGGCATCGACCACCAGCAGCGCACCTTCACAGGCCGCCAGCGAGCGTGATACTTCATAGGAGAAGTCAACGTGGCCTGGGGTGTCGATAAAGTTCAGTTGATAGGTTTCGCCATCAGAAGCTTTATAGTCGAGCGTCACGCTCTGCGCTTTGATGGTGATACCGCGTTCGCGTTCCAGGTCCATGGAGTCCAGTACCTGGGCTGCCATTTCACGATCAGACAGGCCACCGCAAATCTGGATAATACGGTCAGACAGCGTCGACTTACCGTGGTCAATGTGAGCAATGATCGAAAAGTTACGTATGTTCTTCATATAGTTAAATAATTATGCCTTACGAATTCCTGGAGGCCGCTGTTCTTAGCCTGACGTTTTTCAGTGCGAAAACGCAGCATTCTACACTACATACCCGCAACCTGGAAATGCACTTAGAGCCAAGCATAGCGCGAAGAAATGGCGTTTTCTTTTTTGAGATGTAAATAATGATAAAGCCCGGTGGATCACCGGGCCTCAGAAGAGAGCGTCTCGACGCGAAGTTGGTCAGGCGCCAGCGCAACGCTCAGAATAACGGGCTGCCACTCATCGCGCGCGGCGAGCTTCGGTGAGATGCCTTTGGCAAGCCAGAATCCCCCTACGCCACCCAAAGCTGCGCCGCACATGGCGGCCACGTCGGTACCAAACAGCATCTGAAAAAGGCCGCCCATGACAAACAGCCCCACCAGCGGGGAGAGATAGACCAGCATCGCGGAACTCAGCAGACTGCCTTCCGTAATGCCCAGTTCCACCTTCTGACCCGCCACCAGCGGCTGTTCGCTCGGCACGGAGATTGTATGCGATGTCTGTGGCCCTAACTTATTCAGCACGCGACTGCCACAACCGGCTCGGGATGCGCAGCTATTGCATGAGGCTTTAACATCACAGCTGACCAGCGCAATACCATTCTGCCACGAGACGACGGTCGCCCACTCTTTAATCATTGTGCGGCCCTGAATTTAATGCTGTCTGAAATGCGCTTCGCCGTCTGCGGAGGTAATTCCCCCACAATCGTGATTTCTGCGTTATCGCGAACCATGGTGCTGACCGTACGACGCCCGGTACGAAGCATTTGTTCAGCGCTGTTTGCCGTTGCGCGGTTGATATTCACCGAGAAGCTGAACAAGCCATCGGAATAGAGGCGTGATTCAACCGGCGTATCAATGGTGGGCAACTGACGACGGCTACTGGACACTTCGCTAAAGCCTTGCGGTATCCAGGAAGGAACCCAGTTGAAATTAGCGGAGTCCCCTGCAGGAACAGAAAGCAGCGGCGGCAGGCTGGCCTTCGCCAGATTCTGCATGCTGTTGCCAACCTGATTGTTCACGCTGAAGGAGATGACGCGGAACTGTTCAAGCGTCTCGCCGTCGCGGTCGAGCAGGTCCACGCGCATCGGCAGCTTGGTTTCCGCATCAATCCAGACGATATAGCTGTAGCGCGTACCATCGCGCGCAACCACGCGGATCACTTCACACAGCCTGTCTGCAATACGGGTACGCCCTACCGAAATAAAATCATAGTAAGGGGCAAGTCGTTTGAAGTCGGTATAGATAAGCGACGGTAGAGAATCAACGATATAGTCGCCATTCAGGGTGAAAGGCTCCAGACCGGGCTCGAAATAGCTGATTTCGTTGCCACGCTGGACAACTTCCCGACGCGGGCCATCCATCTGTAAAAGCTGGGCGAGCGGCTGGTTATCAAGACGGGCATGGCGATAGCGTAACGACTCGACGCCTTGCTTGTTGATGCTGATAAATGCCAACTCGTAATTGAGTGACTGGCTGGCCAGATTCATTTGCTGCAACAACGCCCCGGATGAAACATCAGCCGAGGCGTTAGCAGAGAAGAACAGGCTACCCGCCATCAGAGACATGGCGAACCAAAGTTGCTTCATTACTGCGATTGCGTTCCTAAAGTTTGGTTTCCGGGCACCTGCACAGCAGCTTGCTGAGTTTGGGCCTGCTCAAACTGAAGCTGTTCAGAGTGCAGACGACGCTGCAACTCATAATCCTGCAACATCGCATTAATGCGACGGCGCTGCTCCTGAACCTGCTGTTGCTGACCGCCGCTGGCGGAGGCATCAGCCGGTACGCCCAGACTTACCGGGCTGGCTTTGCCCATCATCGGCAGTGTGTTAAACACTGGCGCTTCTGGCTGCAGATTAGTTTCAGACTGAGTATTATAGTGCTGGACGCCAACGATAACTGCAAGCGATACGCATGCAGCCACCCCCATTTGGGTGAGCTGGCTGGCCCACGGACGCACTTTTTGCCAGAACGGCATTTTCTGCCACTGGTGCGGTGCGGGTTGCGCTTCAGGAATCAGCGGAGTGGTCTGATGAACAGGCTCATTCTCGATGGCCGCCATCACGCGGGCTGAGATATCGAAATGGAGAACCTCTCCGGTATCACCGCGCAGCGTGTCACGGATGAGATGGTAACTCTCCCAGGTCTCTTGCATTTCGGGAGAATGAGACAGCTCGTTGAGCAGCTCACTATCCAGCGTCTCACCATCCATTAAAGCGGAAAGTTTTTCTTTCTGCATGCCTAATACCTTTTCCAGTATCCCGCTATCGTCAACGCCTGATAAGCGGTTGAACTTTATTATCAATAGCTTCTCGCGCACGGAAAATTCGTGAACGAACCGTGCCGACCGGACAATCCATGATAGCGGCTATCTCTTCATAGCTCAGACCATCAAGCTCCCGTAACGTAATTGCCATGCGTAAATCTTCCGGGAGTGACTCGATCGTGCGAAAAACAATTTGTCTCAGTTCTTCTGACAACATTAAGTTCTCAGGGTTCGAAATTTCTTTCAGCGCACCGCCACTTTCGAAGTTTTCGGCGTCGATAGCGTCTACATCACTGGACGGCGGACGACGACCCTGAGCAACCAGGTAATTCTTTGCCGTATTGACAGCAATACGGTACAGCCAGGTATAAAAAGCACTATCTCCCCGGAAAGATTCCAGCGCGCGATAGGCCTTAATAAAAGACTCTTGCACCACATCAGGTACATCACCTGACGGTACATAGCGGGAAACCAGACTCGCCACCTTATGCTGGTAGCGCACCACCAGTAGGTTAAAGGCTTTCTGATCTCCCTTCTGGACCCGTTCAACCAGGACCTGGTCCGTTAACTGCTCGCTCATCCGAGGTAATGTCTCCCCAAACCTAAATTCCACGCGTTATCGAAACGCCACTCTATAACTACCGCACTTTGAGCAAGCACCAGCTTAGAGTGTCTGATCTTCAATAAGTTCCGTAACGCCTTTGTTTTTGTTCATCGCGCCGCAGACCGTTCATTTTCTCTCATTATAAGTCTGTTCACGATACGCACCACTTTCTGACAAGAAACATCTTTTTCCCGCCAGAAGAGTAACGCAACACAGGCTTTATTTCACCACAAAATCTGACGCTAACGATCTGCTTCGCAAAATAATTTCATTTATTTACCCTTCGTTTACCCCTGCCTCTGTGTTTAGTCATTGCAACTTCCATTAAAAAAAACGTGCGATACCTCGCATTCAGGTGCTATTCTGCCCCAACACTGTTTAGTAAATTAAACAACAATCATGAACACAACACCTGAACTTCATTGTGATGTACTGATCATCGGCAGCGGCGCTGCCGGTCTCTCTCTGGCGCTGCGTCTGGCTGAACATCAGAACGTTATCGTTCTGAGCAAAGGCCCGATAAGTGAAGGCTCCACATTTTATGCTCAGGGCGGCATTGCCGCGGTATTTGACGAGACCGACAGCATTGCGTCACATGTGGAAGATACGCTGATTGCCGGGGCCGGGATCGTGGATGCGCACGCGGCAGAGTTTGTCGCCAGCAATGCCCGCCATTGCGTTCAGTGGCTTATCGATCAGGGTGTTTTATTCGATACTCAGGTTCAGCCCAACGGTGAAGAGAGCTACCACTTAACGCGTGAAGGCGGCCATAGCCACCGCCGCATCCTGCACGCCGCGGATGCTACCGGAAAAGAAGTGGAAACCACGCTGGTCAGCAAAGCGCTGAACCATCCTAACATCCGGGTCCTTGAGCGGAGCAACGCGGTTGATCTGATCATTTCCGACAAGATAGGCCTGCCCGGCACGCGTCGCGTGGTGGGAGCGTGGGTCTGGAACCGTAATAAAGAGAAGGTGGAAACCTGTCAGGCGAAGGCTGTGGTGTTGGCTACAGGTGGCGCCTCTAAGGTGTATCAGTACACCACGAATCCGGATATCGCTTCCGGGGACGGTATCGCTATGGCCTGGCGCGCCGGCTGCCGCGTGGCGAATCTCGAATTTAATCAGTTTCACCCCACCGCCCTGTTCCACCCTCAGGCGCGAAATTTCCTGCTGACGGAAGCCCTGCGCGGCGAAGGGGCTTATCTGAAACGCCCTGACGGTACCCGCTTTATGCCGGACTTTGACGCCCGCGGTGAACTGGCGCCGCGTGATATTGTTGCCCGCGCCATCGACCACGAAATGAAGCGCCTTGGCGTGGACTGCATGTATCTCGATATCAGCCATAAGCCGGCAGAATTCATTCGCCAGCACTTCCCGATGATTTACGAAAAGCTGCTCAATCTTGGAATTGATTTAACACGCGATCCGGTGCCCATTGTGCCAGCCGCCCACTATACCTGCGGCGGCGTGATGGTTGACGATCACGGACGCACTGATGTAGACGGTCTGTACGCTATTGGTGAGGTCAGCTATACCGGGCTACACGGCGCGAACCGTATGGCGTCTAACTCGCTGCTTGAATGTCTGGTGTACGGCTGGTCAGCGGCGGAGGACATCACGAAGCGCATGCCTTACGCCCGTGAAACAGAGCGTTTACCGGCCTGGGATGAAAGCCGCGTGGAGAACCCGGACGAGCTGGTAGTGATCCAGCACAACTGGCACGAGCTACGGCTGTTTATGTGGGACTACGTTGGGATTGTGCGCACCACGAAACGTCTGGAACGCGCGTTGCGCCGCATTACTATGCTGCAGCAGGAAATTGATGAATATTATGCCCATTTCCGCGTCTCCAATAATCTGCTGGAGCTGCGCAACCTGGTGCAGGTTGCCGAGCTGATTGTTCGCTGCGCGATGATGCGTAAAGAGAGCCGCGGTTTGCACTACATACTCGACTACCCGGATCGGCTTGCTGAGTCCGGCCCGTCGATACTCGCCCCGCAGGTTTACATAAACAAATAAAACGCCTGGGTCAGAGCCGTGTAATCTTCGGAATAACGCTGGTCTGGCCCACGGATCACCATACGGTCATTAAAACACTCCCCCTCTTTTGGCGAAAGCGCCAGCAGCACGCGGTGCGGCAATCGGCCTTCCGTATCAGAGATGTCAGTTCGCAAACGTAACGTCCAGCCTATCTCCTGCGCGGTAGCGATAAACGTGTTGCCCGTACTTTCTGGCAGCACCACGCAGAAAAAGCCCTCTTCTGAGATAAGTTCAGCCGCGTTGACGAGCAGCGCTTTGTGATCGAGTGAACCGGTATAGCGCGCCTGTTCACGCTCCGGTGTACCGCACTCCACGCCGGGCTCGTAGTAAGGGGGGTTGCTGACGATAAGATCGTAACGCGCCGTCTGCTCTGGCGCCCAGGCCAGCACGTCCGCGCACTTAACGGTTATCCGGTCAGCCCAGGGTGACTCGGCCACGTTTTCACCCGCCTGCCCTGCGGCCTGCGCATCCAGCTCAACGGCATCAATAGTGACATGCTCTTCAGTACGCTGCGCCAGCATCAAGGCCACCAGCCCGCTGCCGGTACCGATATCAAGAATACGCTTAACACCTGCGACAGGTGCCCATGCTCCCAGTAAAATGCCGTCTGTACCGACTTTCATGGCACAGCGATCGTGAGCGACAAAAAATTGTTTAAACGTAAAACCATCGCGGCGCAGCTGCGCTTTGAGTTGAGACATGTCAGGGCAACCTTCTAAGTGAAACTGGAGTAGCATAGGGGAAAGCGAAGTGGCCGCAAAGCGATATCCATACAAACAGATGAAGATTACAGCCGTAACGTCTATAATCAGCGCCCCACACAGAGGTAGAACATGACTGTAACGACTTTTTCCGAACTTGAACTCGATGAAAGCCTGCTCAATGCTCTTGAGAGCAAAGGCTTTACACGCCCGACCGCCATTCAGGCAGCGGCCATTCCGCCTGCGCTTGAGGGCCGCGATGTGCTCGGTTCTGCGCCAACCGGCACGGGGAAGACAGCAGCCTATTTGCTGCCTGTGTTGCAGCACCTGCTCGACTTTCCACGTAAAAAATCTGGCCCGCCGCGTATTTTGATCCTGACGCCTACGCGCGAGCTGGCCATGCAGGTTGCCGATCATGCGCGTGAACTCGCGGCGAATACGCATCTGGATATCGCCACCATCACCGGCGGCGTTGCGTATATGAACCACGCCGAAGTGTTCAGCGAAAACCAGGACATCGTCGTCGCGACGACGGGCCGCCTGCTGCAGTATATTAAAGAAGAGAACTTTGACTGCCGCGCGGTAGAAACGCTGATCCTCGACGAAGCGGACCGCATGCTGGACATGGGCTTTGCGCAGGATATCGAGCATATTGCAGGTGAAACGCGCTGGCGTAACCAGACGATGCTGTTCTCTGCCACCCTTGAAGGGGATGCGATTAAAGACTTCGCAGAGCGTCTGCTGGAAGATCCGGTGGAAGTCTCTGCGACGCCATCCACGCGAGAGCGTAAAAAGATCCACCAGTGGTATTACCGTGCGGACAACCTTGAGCATAAGGTTGAGCTGCTCAAGCACCTACTAACGCAGGAAGACGCCACCCGCACTATCGTGTTTGTGCGTAAGCGCGAGCGCGTGCACGAGCTGGCTGAAATGCTGCGCAACGCCGGGATCAACAACTGCTATCTTGAAGGTGAGATGGCGCAGATCAAGCGTACCGAAGGCATTAAGCGCCTGACCGATGGCCGCGTTAACGTGCTGGTCGCAACAGACGTTGCCGCCCGCGGGATCGACATCCCTGACGTGAGCCATGTCATTAACTTCGATATGCCGCGCAGCGGAGATACCTACCTGCACCGCATTGGCCGTACCGGTCGCGCGGGCCGCAAAGGGATTGCAATTTCACTGGTTGAAGCGCATGACTACCTGCTGCTGCAGAAAATTGGCCGCTATGTTGACGAGCCGCTGAAAGCGCGCGTTATTGATGGCTTGCGCCCAACCACACGTGCGCCGAGTGAAAAAATGACGGGTAAACCGTCCAAGAAAGCGCTCGCGAAACGTGCTGAGAGAAAAGAGAAAGAAAAAGAGAAGCCGCGCGTGAAGCAGCGCCACCGCGATACCAAAAACATTGGTAAGCGTCGTAAGCCAAGCGCTGTCGCGCAGGAAACGAAGACTGAAGAGTAAGAAAAAGCCGGGGTAATCCCCGGCTTTTTTGTTCCACCCCCGTGGCTGAAGCCTTACAGGCTTTCAGTAAAGGTACGGGCGATAACGTCGCGCTGCTGTTCTGGAGTCAGTGAGTTAAAGCGAACCGCATACCCAGACACGCGGATAGTCAACTGTGGGTATTTTTCCGGATGCTCAACGGCATCCATCAGCGTTTCGCGGCGCAGCACGTTAACGTTCAGGTGCTGACCCCCTTCAACGCGCACTTCCGGCTGCACTTCCATTGGGATTTCACGGTATTCGATTTCGCCCAGTTTATTCACCGGTACGATTTCATCTTCAGCAAAACCCGCTTTCGCGACCACACAGCGCGCTTCATTTTTCTCGCTGTCCAGCAGCCAGAAAGAGTTGAGCAGATCGTCATTTGCCGCTTTGGTAATCTGGATACCTGTAATCATGTGTTGCCTCCCTTAGGCTACATTAACTGATGCTGGCCTTACGCGGCCAATTGGTAAAACCATTGTTTCTTGTGTGTATATATATCATTCACACCACGGCGATTTATTGATTTAAATCAACAAAAACACCAACCACATAAAGTGTGTGGTTTGAATTTATTGCTTTAGATCAATTTCATACCCCCATCAACTCAACTTAACCTGCATCATTTCAAAATAAATTTAACGACTTAGCACGCATTTCAGCGCGTAATTTTGCTCACAAGCGTTAAACAGGTAAGCTAGTGAAAGATTGAGATTCGCAGGAGAGCGACATGACGACACCTTTTACCTGGCATGACGTGCTGGCAGAAGAAAAGCAGCAGCCTTATTTTATCAATACGCTCAGTACCGTTGCCGCTGAGCGTCAGTCCGGGCAAACGATTTATCCGCCGCAAAAAGATGTATTCAACGCGTTTCGCTATACCGAGTTGAGCGATGTGAAAGTCGTCATTCTGGGCCAGGATCCCTATCACGGCCCTGGGCAGGCGCACGGGCTGGCATTTTCCGTACGCCCAGGCGTGGCGATCCCCCCTTCTCTGCTCAACATGTATAAAGAGCTTGAGGGAACCGTGCCCGGGTTTACCCGCCCCAACCACGGTTATCTGGAAAGCTGGGCGCGCCAGGGCGTGCTGTTATTGAACACGGTACTCACCGTTCGGGCGGGCCAGGCGCACTCGCACGCCAGCCTTGGGTGGGAGACCTTTACCGATAAAGTCATCAGCCTTATCAACGAGCATCGTGAAGGGGTCGTATTTTTACTCTGGGGTTCTCATGCGCAGAAGAAAGGGGCAATTATCGATCGTCAGCGTCATCACGTGTTGAAGGCACCGCACCCGTCACCGCTTTCTGCCCATCGCGGTTTCTTTGGCAGTAATCATTTTGTTCTGGCAAATGAATGGCTGGAAAAACGTGGCGAAACGCCAATTGACTGGATGCCTGTGTTACCGGCAGAGAGCGAGTAGGGTTTGAATGTGCCGGGTCAGGCCCGGCACATAAGAGGCTTATGCCTTATTCTGACGCCACCACTCGGCCAGCAGCACGCCGGTCGCAACGGATACGTTCAGACTTTCCACATTGCCCGTCCCGTCGATGGAGACACTCAGATCCGAGCTGGAGAGCGCCGCATCAGACAGACCATCGCGTTCCTGACCCAACACCAGCACCATCTTGCGCGGCAGTGTCGCTTTAAACAGCGGCGTACCGGCATGGCTGGATGTGGTCACGATGGAATAGCCCGCTTTACGGAACTGCTCGAGGGCATCCAGAACGCTGTCGCCGGTGATCGGCTGTACGTGCTCGGCTCCGCCTTCCGCAGTACGGATCGCGGCGCCGGATTCCAGCAGCGCGGCATCCTGCAACAGCACGCCCTTCACGCCAAAATGCGCGCAGCTGCGCATCATTGCGCCCAGGTTGTGCGGGTTGCCCACGTCTTCCAGCGCCAGCACGCAGTCATCGGCATCCGCCTGGCTGACCCACTGCTGAACGGTCGTACCGTTACGTTTTTTGATCAGGAAGCAGACGCCGCCGTGGTGTTCGGTACCGGACGCTTTGGTCAGCTCGGCATCATCAACCACGTGGTAGGCTTTACGGTTCGCCGCCATCCAGCGCAGCGCTTCTTTAAAGCGCGGGGTTACGCTCTGGATGAACCAGGCGCGGACGATACACTCAGGACGGCTCTGGAACAGCGCCTGGCAGGCGTTCTCGCCATACACGCGGGTCTCTTCCGCACGCTGACGACGCAGCACTTCCGGATCGATAAAGCTTTTACCGCTGATACCACCGTGATCGGCTTTTTCCGGCGTCTCATCGCCAGGGGCGCGAGAAACGGTGCGCCACGGAGAGGCGTTATCACGTGAGAAGTCATCACGCGGACGGTCATCGCGCTTGCGATCGTCACGCTTGCGGTCATCACGTTTGCGGTCATCACCGCGGTTATTTCTGTCATCGCGGGCGGGGCGACGGCCACCGTCTGCACGAGAGGACGCTGGACGCCCGCCACCTTTTCCGGTACGCGGATTTTGGGTGCGTTTATCAGAGTCATCATCACTGCGGACATACATCACTTTGACCTTGCCGCTTTTGTTTTTCATTTCGTCGTTCATGCTTTTCTCCACCAGCGCTGCGCGAAGCGCGCAGATTACCCGATGTGCCAGCGCATAGCCATAATTTCGTACAAAAGCCTGTGACTATTGTTCCCATTGAATAAAACGCATTGTCGTTTCATACAGGCTCACTGATAATATGTAACATATCAGAAACATTATCGGCGTTCTGCCGCTGTCCCACGGCTCTATCAGAGGTTAGTTATGAATACCGTATGTGCCAACTGTCAGGCTTTAAACCGCATTCCGGACGATCGGATGGATGACGGTGCGAAATGCGGACGTTGTGGCCATGAATTGTTTGATGGCGATGTCATTAACGCGACGGGTGCTACGCTGGACAAACTCCTCAAGGACGATCTCCCGGTGGTGGTCGATTTCTGGGCACCATGGTGCGGTCCGTGCCGCAGCTTCGCGCCAATCTTCGAAGATGTGGCCGAAGAGCGCAGCGGAAAAATGCGGTTCGTTAAGGTTAATACCGAGGCCGAACGCGAGTTAAGCGCACGTTTTCGTATTCGCAGTATCCCGACCATCATGATTTTCAAAAATGGTGAAGTGATCGATATGCTCAACGGTGCGGTTCCAAAAGCACCTTTTGATAGCTGGTTAAACGAATCGCTGTAACATTCCCGGGGCACACCTTGTGCCCCGTTCCCGCCTCTGCGAAAATAGGGTTTTTCCTCCATTTCGCCCATGACTGATAACGCTGTCCTTAAATTACGCGCCGAACGCCTTGCGCGCGCGACTCGCCCCTTTCTTGCACGTGGCAATCGCATACGTCGCTGTCAGCGCTGCCTGCTGCCGCTGAAGGTTTGTCTGTGCGAGACGCTGGCCCCAAGTACTGCGGAGAGCCGCTTTTGTCTGGTCATGTTCGATACCGAGCCGATGAAGCCCAGTAATACGGGGCGTCTTATTGCCGATATTCTGCCGGATACCGCCGCGTTTCAGTGGTCGCGCACTGAGCCACCTCAGGCTCTGCTCGACCTGGTGGCAAGCCCAGACTACCAGCCGATGGTGGTTTTCCCGGCATCTTATGCGGGAGAACAGCGTCAGGTCCTTACCGCGCCGCCATCAGGGAAACCACCGCTGTTTATTATGCTGGACGGTACCTGGACCGAAGCGCGGAAAATGTTTCGCAAAAGCCCTTACCTTGACGCTCTGCCGGTTATTTCTGTCGATCTTTCCCGCGTCTCGGCCTACCGCCTGCGCGAAGCGCATGCTGATGGGCAATACTGCACTGCCGAAGTAGCTATTGCGCTACTGGATTTAGCAGGAGATACCGCTGCAGCTGGCGCCCTGGGCAACCATTTCTCATACTTCCGGGAGCGCTATCTGGCGGGAAAAACCGTTCATAAGGGCAGCATCACAGCAACGGAGACAGAAAGCGTTTAAAATCATCAGGTCGCTTGCATTCACAGGAGGCCTGCATGAGCCAGAGAGGGTTAGAAGCGCTACTCCGTCCTAAATCCATTGCCGTCATCGGCGCATCAATGAAACCGGATCGTGCAGGCTATCTGATGATGCGCAACCTGCTGGCCGGAGGATTTAACGGTCCCGTTATGCCCGTCACGCCGTCTTATAAGGCCGTTCAGGGCGTGCTTGCCTGGCCGGACGTGGAGAGCCTACCTTTCGTACCGGATCTCGCCGTTCTGTGTACAAACGCCAAACGCAATCCGGAACTGCTGGAGTCACTCGGCAAGAAAGGGTGTAAAACCTGCATTATTCTCTCGTCTCCGCCTGAACAGCAGCCCGAACTGCTGGCCTGCGCCAGCCGCTATCAGATGCGCATTCTCGGGCCGAACAGCCTGGGTCTGCTCGCGCCCTGGCAGGGGCTGAACGCCAGCTTCTCCCCGGTGCCGATCCGTAAAGGCAAGCTGGCGTTTATCTCGCAGTCGGCTGCGGTCTCAAACACCATCCTTGACTGGGCGCAGCAGCGTGAAATGGGATTCTCCTACTTCATTGCTCTGGGCGACAGCCTGGATATTGACGTTGACGAACTGCTGGATTTCCTGGCGCGAGACAGCAAAACCAGCGCAATCCTTCTTTATCTTGAGCACCTGAGCGACGCCCGTCGTTTTGTTTCCGCTTCGCGTAGCGCATCGCGCAATAAACCGATCCTCGTTATCAAAAGCGGTCGCAGCCCTGCGGCGCAGCGTCTGCTGCAGTCTCATTCCGGTATGGATCCGGCCTGGGATGCAGCCATTCAGCGCGCGGGGTTGCTGCGGGTGCAGGATACACACGAGCTTTTTTCCGCCGTCGAGACGTTGAGCCACATGCGTCCGCTGCGCGGCGAGAAGTTAATGATTGTCAGCAATGGCGCGGCCCCTGCCGCGCTGGCGCTGGATGAGCTTTGGCTGCGTAACGGCAAGCTGGCCACGCTGGATGAAGAGACGCTGCAACGCCTCAGAGAGGTGCTTCCGGCAAGCGTGACGCCCGGCAATCCGCTTGATTTGCGCGATGACGCCAGCAGCGATCGCTATATCAAGGCAATCTCCATATTGCTGGACAGCCAGGATTTCGATGCGCTAATGATTATCCACTCCCCCAGCGCGGCCGCGCCGGGCAGTGAAAGCGCGCGGGCGCTGATTGAGGCGGTACGAAATCATCCGCGCGGCAAATATGTCACCCTGCTGACCAACTGGTGCGGTGAGTTTTCCTCTCAGGAGGCGCGACGCTTGTTCAGTGAAGCCGGACTGCCAACCTACCGCACGCCGGAAGGCACCATCACGGCATTTATGCATATGGTGGAATATCGCCGCAACCAGAAACAGCTGCGTGAGACACCGGCTTTGCCCGGAAACCTGACGGCGAACACCGTCGACGTTCATCGGCTGTTACAGCAGGCCATTGAAGAAGGCGCGACCTCGCTTGATACGCATGAAGTGCAGCCCATACTGGGCAGCTACGGGATGCAAACTCTGCCAACCTGGATCGCCAGCGACAGCGCTGAGGCCGTACATATAGCCGAACAGATTGGCTACCCGGTCGCCCTTAAGCTTCGTTCCCCCGATATCCCGCATAAGTCGGACGTTCAGGGGGTCATGTTGTACCTGCGTACGGCAACGGAGGTGCAGCAGGCAGCCGATGCCATTTTCGATCGTGTCAAAATGGCCTGGCCGCAGGCTCGGATCCACGGACTGCTGGTGCAAAGCATGGCTCACCGCGCGGGCGCCCAGGAATTGCGGGTGGTGGTTGAATACGATCCTGTCTTCGGCCCGCTCATTATGTTGGGGGAAGGCGGCGTTGAGTGGCGTCCAGAGGAGCAGGCCGCGGTGGCGCTACCGCCGCTGAACATGAATCTGGCGCGCTATCTGATCATTCAGGCGATTAAAAGCAAAAAGATCCGGGGCCGCAGCGCCCTGCGTCCGCTCGATATTGCAGGGTTGAGTCAGTTCCTGGTGCAGGTGTCTAACCTGGTTGTAGATTGTGCGGAGATCCAGCGGCTGGATATCCATCCGCTGCTCGCCTCCGGCACTGAGTTTACGGCGCTGGACGTAACGCTGGATATCGCGCCATTTGAAGGGGACAGAGAGAGCCGCCTGGCGATCCGTCCGTATCCTCTGCAGCTGGAGGAGTGGGTCGAGATGAAGAATGGGGAACGCGCCCTGTTCCGCCCTATTCTGCCGGAAGATGAACCGCAGCTGCGTGCCTTTATTTCTCAGGTTACGAAAGAAGATCTCTATTATCGCTACTTTAGCGAAATCAACGAATTTACCCACGATGATTTAGCCAATATGACCCAGATCGACTACGATCGAGAGATGGCGTTTGTCGCCGTTCGACGTTCCGATCTGGGCGATGAGATCCTCGGCGTGACGCGCGCAATTTCCGATCCGGATAACATTGACGCGGAATTTGCTGTGCTGGTGCGCTCCGATCTTAAAGGCCTGGGTCTGGGCAGACGACTGCTGGAAAAACTCATCAGTTATACGCGAGATCACGGATTGTTACGCCTGAATGGCATTACTATGCCGAACAATCGCGGTATGGTGACCCTGGCGCGAAAACTCGGATTTGACGTTGATATTCAGCTGGACGAAGGTATTGTCGCCTTATCCCTCGGCCTGACACCGGCAGACAAACCCGAGTAAGCTACTGGAAATGTTACCCACTTTGGACGGGACTGGTGGTATCATTGTCCGCTTATGTTGTTTGCATGGTACAGACAACCCTTCAATGAACAGAGAAGAAACGCACTGTGATGTTGTCAAAATTTAAGCGTAATAAACATCAACAACACCTTGCTCAACTACCGAAGATTTCTCAGTCAGTTGATGATGTAGAGTTCTTTTACGCTCCCGCTCATTTTCGGGAGACGCTTCTGGAAAAGATTGCCAGTGCCACGCGACGCATTTGCATTGTGGCCCTGTATCTTGAACAAGATGAAGGCGGGCGCGCGATCCTGAACGCGCTCTATGAAGCCAAGCGTCAGCGTCCGGAGCTGGATGTTCGCGTGCTGGTTGACTGGCATCGCGCCCAGCGTGGCCGTATTGGCGCGGCCGCTTCAAACACCAATGCAGACTGGTATTGCCGCACGGCGCAGGAAAATCCTGGTGTCGATGTACCTGTTTATGGCGTCCCGGTGAATACCCGCGAAGCGCTCGGCGTCCTTCATTTTAAAGGATTCATCATCGATGACAGCGTGCTTTACAGCGGCGCAAGCCTCAATGATGTCTACCTTCATCAGCTCGATAAATATCGCTATGACCGCTACCATCTGATCCGTAATCCTCAGATGGCCGATATCATGTTTAACTGGGTTGATAAAAACCTGGTAAATGGCCGTGGCGTTAATCGCCTTGACGATCCCGAGCGCCCTAAGAGCCCGGAAATCAAAAACGATGTTCGCGCCTTCCGCCAGGAGCTGCGCGATGCTGTTTACCATTTTCAGGGCGACGCAAACAACGAAGAGTTATCCGTTACCCCGCTGGTTGGGCTTGGCAAATCAAGCCTGCTGAATAAAACGATCTTCCATCTGATGCCGTGCGCGGAGCAAAAGCTCACCATCTGCACGCCGTACTTTAACCTTCCTGCCGTACTGGTGCGTAATATCATTCAGCTGCTGCGCGATGGTAAAAAAGTGGAAATTATCGTTGGGGATAAAACGGCGAACGACTTCTTCATTCCTGAAGATCAGCCGTTCAAAATCATCGGTGCGCTGCCTTATCTTTATGAAATTAACCTGCGCCGCTTCCTGAGCCGTTTACAGTATTACGTAAACACTGACCAGCTGGTTGTGCGTCTGTGGAAAGATGAAGACAACAGTTACCATCTGAAAGGTATGTGGGTCGACGATGAGTGGATGCTGCTGACCGGTAACAACCTGAACCCGCGCGCGTGGAGACTGGATCTGGAAAACGCGATCCTGATCCATGACCCGCAGCATGAGTTAGCCGCACAGCGTGAGCGTGAACTGGAGTTGATTCGCACGCACACCACGGTGGTTAATCATTACCGCGAGCTGCAGAGCATTGCCGATTATCCGGTGAAAGTTCGCAAGCTGATTCGCCGCTTGCGTCGTATCCGTATTGACCGACTTATCAGCCGAATTCTGTAATGTCCAGGCCCTGTTACCCGCAGGGCTTTTTTATGGAGCCCGTTGATGCGTATTCCTCTGTTACTGAGCGCTTTCTTTCTGACTGGCTGCAGTCATATGGCCAATGATAGCTGGTCCGGTCAGGACAAAGCACAACACTTCCTCGCTTCCGCTATGCTGTCTGCAGCCGGTAATGAGTACGCGCAGCATCAGGGATACAGCCGGGACCGTAGCGCGGCGATAGGGTTGATGTTCTCAGTGGGCCTTGGGGCATCAAAAGAACTATGGGATAGCCGCCCCTCAGGGAGCGGCTGGAGCTGGAAAGATTTCGCCTGGGACGTAGCCGGCGCAACAACCGGCTACGCCGTCTGGCAGATGGCTCATTATTAAAGGCGGATACCTTTTCCTTTGCGATGCAGCATCAGCGAGACAATAAACGCCAGCGCTCCCATTACGGTGACATACCAGAAGAAGGTCGTTTCACTGCCCCACGACTTAAGCGATAGCGCGACATACTCTGCCGAACCGCCAAACAGGGCATTCGCGACCGCATAAGAGAGGCCAACACCCAGCGCCCTCACCTGTGCGGGAAACATTTCCGCTTTCAAAATGCCGCTGATTGCCGTGTAAAAACTGATAATAATGAGTGCCACCATGATCAGCGCGAAAGCGGCATACGGCGACGTTGTCTGCTGTAGCGCAGTCAAAAGCGGAACGGTACCCAGGGTGAGCATGCCGCCAAAGATCAGCATGGAGGTGCGGCGACCTATTTTGTCCGACAGCGCGCCGACAATCGGCTGGATAAGCATAAAGACGAGTAACGCCACCGTCATGACGACGCTCGCAACGTTTGCATGCATGCCCGTGGTGTTAACCAGATATTTTTGCATGTAGGTGGTAAAGGTATAGAAACTTAGCGAGCCCGCGGCGGTAAAACCTAACACCATCAAAAATGCTTTGCGGTTTCGCCAGAGCCCCTTCATCGAGCCCGCCTCTTTCAGCGCCCTGACCTCCTGTTGAGAGGTTTCATCAAGCTGACGGCGTAGCCACAGGGCGACAACCGCCAGGGCAGCGCCCATAGCAAACGGGATGCGCCAGCCCCAGGCGTGCAAATCTTCATCGCTAAGGATTTGTTGCAGGATCACCACAACCAGTAACGCCAGCAGCTGTCCGCCAATGAGGGTCACATACTGGAATGATGCATAGAAACCTTTTCGGCCTTCAACCGCCACTTCGCTCATGTATGTCGCACTGGTGCCGTATTCCCCACCGACCGACAGCCCCTGGAACAGACGTGCCAGCAGCAGCAACGCGGGTGCCCATGTTCCGATAGTGTCATATCCGGGCAGGCAGGCAATCACCAGCGAGCCGACGCACATCATGCATACGGAGATGAGCATGGAGGTCTTGCGCCCTTTTCTGTCTGCGATCCTGCCGAACAGCCATCCACCGATAGGGCGCATCAGGAACCCGGCGGCAAAAACGCCTGCGGTTTGCAGAAGCTGAGTGGTGGTATTCCCGGACGGGAAAAAGATATGCGCAAAGTAGAGTGAACAGAATGAATAGACGTAAAAGTCAAACCACTCTACGAGGTTCCCCGAGGAGGCCCCAACGATTGCCCAAACCCGACGACGGGTATCCTTACCTGCCAAATTGGTGTTATCCGTATCTGCACTGGCTACGGTTTCTGTCATTTTAAAATCCTCTGTCTCACATTGCGGGCCATTGCCCACAAACAGTAAAACCGGATTTAAAACGAATCGTTAGGTAAATAAAATGTTTCCAATATGTTTCATTACGTTTTGTGAACTCGATCAGGTATCGAATTATTAGCGGACGTAGTAATTATCCCCACTTTTGCTGATGCGCCTTTTTTCGCTGCAAATAATCTTCATCTGCACGAATTTTATCCCACCACTTTTTGAAGACCGCGGCGGCTTCGGCTTTTACGGGATCGCAATCCAGCGGTTTGACCTGGCGCTTCTCATCGTACTTTTTACCGCCTTTATGATTGGCATATCGCCTGGCGCGCGTATAGCCCATCTGAATGAATTTTCGCGCCATATCCATACCCACAAAGTCGTTTTGCTGACGATATTCTTCAAACAGGGCGTAAATTTCTTTTGCCGATCGCGCTGCAACTTCAGCATCTTTGTATCGCCAGTGCGGAAGGATCTCGCTTTTGTAAGGTTCCACCATGAGCACACCCTGCTCTCCCCGCCCCACCTGATACAGTTCTGCATGGTCACGGAAATTAATGTTGGCAAAATCTTGTTGGTAATTAAAGGGACGTGTCAAAGCGGCACCATTGTTAAAATCGTTTTAACAATTGTAGGCACGGTCAGGCGAAGCCGCCACCTGGTATTTCCGGCGCACAAAGCAAAAAACCCCGCACCTTACGGTACGGGGTTCTTCTTAATTAATGCCTGGCAGTTCCCTACTCTCACATGGGGAGACCCCACACTACCATCGGCGCTACGGCGTTTCACTTCTGAGTTC